>JBBIJS010000051.1:2506-13627 GCA_037445855.1 Chloroflexota bacterium
ACCGACCACCGTTTTCACAATCGGCGTGCCGCAGCGACGGCACGGACGCTTTGCGTGGTCGCCCAGGGCAGCCACATCGGGCTGCCCCTACCGTCTTTGGCACGATGGACAGAAATGCGTGCCGCGCTGACCGACCACCGTTTTCACAATCGGCGTGCCGCAGCGACGGCACGGACGCTTTGCGCGGTCGAACGCGCGCAGACGGTCCTGGAATCCGCCGCTGGCGCCGTTCACGCGCGTGTACATCACGTCGATGCTCGTCCCGCCTACCGCGATCGCGCGCGTGAGCACGCGCTGAATCGCGCGATATAGCCGTCCGCGCTCGGCAGGCGTGAGCGTCTCCGCCGCGCGCAGCGGGTGCAGCCGCGCGTACCACAGCGACTCGTCCACGTAAATGTTTCCCAGCCCCGCGAGAAAAGTCTGATCGAGCAGCAGCGGCTTGAGATGCCCACGGCGTTTCTCGAACCGCGCGGCAAATTCCTTTGCCGAAATGTCGAGCGGCTCCGGTCCAAGTTTGGCAGTGACACGCGCCGGGTCATCCACCAGCCACATCCGCCCGAACTTGCGCGGGTCGCGGAAGCGCAATTCGCGTCCGTCGTCGAGTTGTAGGTGAACGTGCATATGTTGGTCGCGCCGCGCGCCGCGCGGATCGAGGCGAAAGCCGCCGGTCATCCGCAGGTGAACCAAGAGATATTTTTCTGTAACGCCGCGGCGCGCAACGTCTCTACCGCGCAAGCGGAACACCAGATATTTTCCACGCCGCGTGATCGCCACGATCCGGCTGCCGCGAATCTGCCGCGCAAATTCGCGCGGGCTAGGCGTCGCGATCGTCCGGCGCCAATGCACGGTCGCGCCGGTGATCGTACGACCAACCACGCGCGGTCTTAGATCGCGAACGACCGTTTCGACTTCAGGTAATTCAGGCATCGCGCCAGAGTATAGCCGCTTGCCAGCCAATCTGCAAGCCCCGGTGTTGCCAAAGCGCGGCTTCCAGAATACAATGCAACGCGAGAGGTGAATGAGATGCAGCCCAAGTTTTGCGCGCGCTGCGGACATGCACTGGAGACGCGACCGGTGGAGGATCATCGGATGCGGCCGGTCTGTCCGGCGTGCGGATTTATCGTCTACCTGAATCCGCCGATTGCGGCGGGCGTCATCGCAGAGCGCGGCGACGGTCAGATCGTCCTGGTCTTGCGCGGCGAGAATCCGGGCAGGGGACTGTGGGGATTGCCCGCCGGCTTTATGGAGATCGACGAAACCGTGGAAGGCGCGGCGCGGCGGGAGTGTCTAGAAGAAACCGGGCTGACGGTTGAGTTGGGAGAATTGTGGGGCGTGTGGTCGTACCACCACGAGTACAAGCAGACCGCGGGCGTACTGGTGCTGTACGCCGCGCGCGTCGTCGCCGGCGAGCCGCGCGCCGGCAGCGATTCCGCGCAGACGAAATTCTTCGCGCTCGATGAGATTCCGGTCGAGCAGCTCGCGTTCTCAACGCATCGCGAGGCGCTGGCGCGCTGGGCGAAAGCAAAGGAACGCTGAACGATCAATCCACCGCGCAGCCGGCGCGCGGCGCAAGCCGCGTCGGCGCGGCGTGCCGCACCTGGAAGATCGTGATTCCATCCTGGCTGTAGACGCGCACGTAGCGGTCGGGCGCGCAAACGAAATCCGATCTTTGCAAGACCCCGCGGCGGCTGCCGAGATAGATGAAATTGATCGCTTGGGAATCGATCCAGCGCGCGAGCGTTTCCGCGTCCGGCGCACCGGGAGAGATTGGTTGGGCGATGAAATCGATCGCGCGCCCGGTCAGAAAAGGAATCCACCAGCCGCCATCGGTCGGGCTGTCGCCGGGACCAAACCACGCAGCAGAGTTGATGAGGAATTTGGAATCCGCCGGCGTGTGCTCCGTAATCCAAGCTAGCGCGTTCTGGTCCGCGTCCGTGAAGAGAATCGTCGCGGGATTGACGATTGAGATTTCAGCCCGCGCGCCCAACGCGGCGACGATCATGACCGTCGCGCCCCACACGACTGCCGCCCGAGTTGAATCGGCGGCAGTTTTCGTGTACAGAAAATCCGCCAGATCGCCAACGAGCATCGAGACCGGCAGAAAGCCGATGAGCGCCACCAGCGACGCGGGCAGATATTTATCGCCGAGCACCGGCAGCGCGGCGAGCGCGAACAGCGCGATGAACCACGCGAGCATGAGCAGCACGCCGCCGCGCCGCCGCGCGAGCGCGACTGCCGCGCCAATCGCCGCGAGCGCCAGTAGCAGCACGCCATGCTGCGTCAGCGGAATCGTGACCGCCGTCGAGAGATCGAGCGCGTACTCGCTCAGGTATGGCGGCAGCATTTGCGGTAACGCCGCGCGGCTCGCCTGCAACGGAATGAGCCAGATCGCGCTCATCACGACGCCCGCGCCCAACGCAAGCGCGGCGCGGCGAATAAGCGATGAACGAACGCGCGCGTCGCGCGCGCGCCAGAACTGGCACGCCCAATAGATCGCCGCGAAGATGAGCGCAAACGCCGCGAGCCGGACGTGCGCGAATGCCAGCCCCGCCGACACCAGCACCATCAGCGCGTACGTCCGCGCGTCAAAGTGAGACTGTTCCAAATATTCGACGACGAAGAGGAGCGTCAGCGGCAAGAGCGCCGCGCCCAGCAGGAGCGGATAGCGTCCCCAGGTCACAAAATACGCCGGGGTCGGCGAGAGGAACCACGCGCCGACGGCGCTGACGAGCGCGGCGCGCGCGCTGCCGGTCAATCGCTTGGTCAAAAGGAAAACGCTCAGCCCACACTGCGTAATCAGCAACGGACCGATCAACAGCATCGTCACCGGGATCGTCGCGCCGAACCATTGCACGAGCAGCGCGGCGATGCTGTGAAATCCATAATGATAAAAGGAATCTGTGGGAAGGTGTCCCTGCGCCAGAAGCGTGGAGATCAGCCCGGCGTGAATAGGCGAATCTTTCCACAGCGGAACGATGGCGTCGCGAATTTGCAGGAATCCAACCGCGATTGAAAGCAGCGCGAGCGCGGCGAGCGCCCCGTCGATGAAATTGAATTGCCGCGCGACGCGCGGCGTGCTGTGCGATCGCTGGCGCAACCGCGCGCGCGCGGCGCTGACGAGCGCCATCACGAGCGCGGCAACGACAATCAAGCCGAGCCACTGAACCGGCGCGCGGAGAGCCAGGAGCAGAATCGATGCAGCGGAGAGCGCGGCAAGTCCCAGCCCGCCGGCGAGCGCGATGTTTTCTACAAGACTCCGCGCGGCGAGAATTCCAGAGAGGGCTGCCAGCGCGAGTCCGACGCTGAGAAAAATACTGATCGCGATGAGACTTGCCGTCAAATAGCGTCCCGCCGCGCGCTGCAGCGCTCCAAGCATCAGCGGGAGGTCGGGATCGTAGTACGCGCGGAACGCCAGGTCGCCGGCAGCGGCAGTCCCGTTCGAGTACATCTGCCCATCGGGGTAATCGTTCACGTCAGCCGCCCACAGACTGATGTAGCCGCGCGTGATCTCGGTTTGCGACGCATCGATGAAAAAATAAAAGGGCTGGTCTTGCGAATCCTGAAGCGGGGCGAAAGAGAACTTGGCAAACTCGTTGTTGCGGAGATCGCTCAGCGCGATGGAGGCGGAGGCAATCTCCGCCGGATCGCTTGCGCGATGACGGAGATGGAGCACAACACGGCTGGCGGGCGCGAATTCCACGTCGGCAGAAACAATCCAGCGTACCGCAATGGCGCGCAAACGCGGCATACGGAAAACCATCGTCTGACCCAGCGTGTGCGCGGCGTCGAGCGCGCCGGCGGGACGCGCGACATTGTCCTGGATGTTTCGCGGATCAACTGCGTCGGAATCGCCGGTGAACGCGGCGAGCAGGATCAGCGCGACGCTAATTGCCAGTGCGACAAGCAGACTCCGCATCAGGGGTAGGGATTGCCCTTGGGCAGGGGCGGCACGATCGGCGCAGTTGCGCCGCCGCCGGCTGGAACGACCGGCAGAGAATCGGTCGGACCGTTCGCATCGGCAAAACTGGCAAAGATCCAGCCGCGCGCGCTGGGATTGGACGGCAGCACGATCTGCCACCAATCCCCCGCGGCGTTGCGACCGACAACTTGCGCGGTATCGCCCTTGTTTAGCGCGCCGATTTGCTGCGCCGAAGTTGTGGGCGCGCTGCGGATGCGCAAGTTATCTTTAGCCGTCGCCATCACGGGCGCGCTCGGCGGAACAGCGGGCGGCAGCGATGCGGCGGTGGGCGCGACGACCGTCACATTCGCGCGGTCGGGCGTTGACGTCCGCGTCGCGCGCGGCGCGGCGGACGGCGTAGCCGTGGGGAAAACATAGTTCAACTGGCAAGCGAGTAGAACAAGGGCTGACCCTATGATTAGAATCGATCCCCCTCGTTTCATAACAGCACCTCCGACGCGCCAAGACTATTCGGCTGCCCAACAAATATAGCAAGGTTTTGACCGGCAAGCAAGTTTTGTGTCCGCAGCCCAATCGCGATATAATTGAAGCAATGACAGCACGAACAGACGGCGTTTCCAAGTGGCAGATCATTGGGCACGATTGGGCGGTTGCCGCGCTCGCGCGCAGTCTCGCCGCCGACCGCGCGGCGCATGCGTATCTCTTCACGGGACCGCATGCCATCGGCAAGACGACGCTCGCCCGCGCGCTGGCGCAGGCGCTGGAATGCACTTCGGAGAATCAACCGTGCGGCGAGTGCGCGGCGTGCGTGAAGATCGCGCGCGACCGGCATCCGGATGTGCAGATCATCGACGGCGTGCCGGTTGGCTACAAGTTCGATGAGAAAGCGCCGCCGCCTCCGTCGCGCACGAACGAATCCGAGCGGCGGATATTGAAAATCGATCAAATCCGCGTGGTGCAGCACGATGTGTCGCGCGCGCCGTTTGAGGGACGCTGGAAAGTCATCATTCTCCGGCGCTTTGAGGAAGCGAACGAGGAAGCCGCGAACGCGTTTCTGAAAACGCTGGAAGAACCGCCGTCGCACACGCGCTTGATTCTCACCGCGCGCGACGTGAGTTTGCTGCTGCCCACCATCGCGTCGCGCTGCCAGGTGTTCGCGCTGCGCCCGCTGGCGCTCGCGCAGGTCGAGTCCGCGCTGATCGAGCGCTGGCACGTCGAGCCGGAACGCGCGCGGCTGCTCGCGCATCTGTGCAGCGGGCGCTTGGGCTGGGCGGTGCGGGCGAGCGCGGACGCCACGCGGCTCGCCGCGCGCGACGCGCAGCTCGATGCGCTGACCGGCACTCTCGCCGAGGGACGCGCCGAGCGCATCGCGCGCGCGGGCGATCTCGCCAAAGACGCGAGCGCGCTGCCGGAGCTGATCGAGCAATGGATCGGCTGGTGGCGCGACGTGCTGCTCGTTCAGCACGGCGAGAACGCCCGTGTCACCAATGTCGATCGAACCGAAAACCTGCGCGATCACGCCGCGCGGTTTGGATTGGCAGACATTCAGGGCGCGTTGAAATCCTTGCGCGCGACCGCCCGCTATCTGACCCAAAACGTCAATGCGCGGCTCGCGATGGAAGTCCTGCTGTTAAATTTACCGGGAAACCCGTAGAGACGCAGCGCCGCTGCGTCTGTACCCACCCCGCCGAAATAGGAGTTGTGCCATGCCACCCAAAGCGATCGCCGGCTTGCGTTCCAAGCGCCTGCCTCAAATTGCGTACTACGACGCGACCGGACTCGAAGACCTGCAGGTCAGCGAATACGTCATCGTCGATACGGACAAATGCCGCGAAGCCGCGCGCGTCGTCCTGGCGCCGGATCAAGCGCAGTCGATCGCGACCACGACTCCGCTCAAGCCCATTCTCCGCCGCGCCACCGCGTTCGATCTTTCGCAGTGGCAGCAGTTCAAGCTCCACGAAGACGCGGCGCTCGCCCAGTGCAAAGAGCAAGTCGAGAAACACAAATTGCCGATGAAGCTACTGGAGGCGGAATACAACTTTGACGGCAGCCACTTGACCTTCTATTTCATCGCGGACGGCCGCGTCGATTTCCGCGCGCTGGTCAAAGACCTCGCCGTCGTCTTCCCGGCGCGGGTCGAGCTGTGGCAGATCGGTCCGCGCGATCGCGCCAAGCTGGTCGGCGGAGTGGCGCCGTGCGGACGAGAATTGTGCTGCGGCAAATTCCTTTCCGATTTTCCAAAGGCGACGATCAAGATGGCGAAGGACCAGGACATGCCGCTGGGACCGAACGCGGCGACCGGCTTTTGCGGTCGTCCGCTGTGCTGCCTGGCGTTCGAGCAGCCGGTGTATCAGGACGCCAAGGGGCGCGTGCCGCGCATCGGCGATACCGTGACGTGCGAGCGCGGGCAGGGGCGCGTGATCGCGCGGAACGTGCTCAAAGAAAATGTCACCGTTCAGTTTGAAGAAGGCGCAAACGCGACACTGCCCATCGCCGAGGTCGCGCGCGCTGGGCGCGGCGCGGCAACGGAGAACGATAACGACGAGGATTCGTAGAACGCTGGGGGCGCGGTCGCCTCGCCCATTGCGGTGAGGCGAACCAGGGCGCAGTGACCCTGCCCCGAAAAAATCATGCGGCGAGCCGTTACTGGCTCGCCGCGTTTTCTTGCTTGACCGCGTCCGCTTTCTTCCTCAGCATTTCTACGACCTCGGGCGGCACATCGTTCTGTCCCAGTCCACTCATGTGCCCCATCTTGCGCAAGCCGTGAAAATCGCTGCCGCCGGTGGCGATCAACCCGTACTGCTTTGCCAGTCGCCCAAGTTCCGCGCGCGTCGCGTCGTCGTACATCCCGTAATGCACTTCCAGCCCGAGCATCCCGGCTTTCGCCAGCGGGAAGACCCAGTCCGTTACTTCGCGCGGGTGCGCGAGCACTGGCACGCCGCCCGCGCGCAGAATCAATGTGACCGCGTCCTCCGGCGTCAAGCGAAATCGCTCGACGTATGCCGGTCCATTCCGGCTGATGTACTTGTCGAACGCTTCCGTCACACTCGCGACGTGCCCGGCTTCCAGCAGCGCCTGCGCGACGTGCGGACGCCCGATCGCCGCGTCGCCGGCGATTTCCTTGATCCGCTCGAACGAAACCGGCGCGCCGAGCGCGGTGAGTTTCCGCGCCATCTTTTCGGCGCGACCGTACCGCCCCTCGCGGAATTTCTCCAGCATCGCTTCAAAATCCGCGGCGCGCCAATCGACGAAATAGCCCAGGACGTGCACTTCGCCCTGTGGGACGTCCGCGGAAAGTTCCACGCCCGGGACGACCTCCAGCGCGGCGCCGCGCGCGGCGTGCTGCGCGGCAGCGATCCCGGCGACCGAGTCGTGATCGGTCAGCGCGATCGTCGTCAGCCCGCGCTCCAGCGCGAGGCGCACTAGTTCCGCCGGCGTCAGCTCTCCATCCGACGCGGTCGAATGCGTGTGCAGATCAATGCGTTGTTTCAAGGGTTCAGTCATTTTTATATCGCAACCTCCCGCCGGCAAACCCATTGGTTCAGGGCAAGCCGGCGGGAGGATTGGATTTATTCTGGTACGCTTGGCGGCGTCTCGGGCGCGGGCGGCGGAACCGGAGTGAAGGTGCGGCTCACATCCACCGCGAACTTGACCGCGGTGCGTTCTTCGCCGCTCACGTCTACCTCGACGAATGCCGGCATACAGACGATATCGAGTCCATCGCGTTCCAGATACCCGCGCGCGATGGCAATCGCTTTCACAGCTTGGTTCACCGCGCCCGCGCCGATCGCTTGCACGTCGGCATGCTTGTGCTCGCGGATGACGCCCGCGATCGCGCCGGCGACTGCCGTCGAGCGCGACTTGGCAGAGACTTTGATGGTGTCCACCATGAGATCCCTCCTTCTGGCGTTCGCGTGAGAATGGCGTTCCGGTGCGGTTCACTACGCGAGCGCACCACTTCGTTGCAGTCGATGAAATCAACGGTACTGGATGATGTCAGATTCTCCGACAGGGATCGGGTTGCCTGGGTGGCTCCATTGCCGCGCCGCGGCAGCGCGCTATTTGGCGTACTCGACCGAGCGCGTCTCACGCACAACCGTGACTTTGATCTGCCCGGGATACTCCAGATTGTCTTCGACCTTGCGGGCGATCTGTTTGCACAGATTGATCGCGCCCAGATCGTCGATTTCTTCCGGTTTGACGATAATACGAATTTCGCGTCCCGCCTGGATTGCATAGGACTGCTGGACGCCGGCGAACGCATTCGCCATCGTCTCCAGCGCTTCCACGCGCTTCAAGTATTGCTCCAACGATTCGCGCCGCGCGCCCGGGCGCGCGCCGCTGATCGCGTCCGCCGCGCCGACGATGACGGCTTCCAGCGATTGCGATTCTTCCTCGCCGTGATGCGCCGCGATGATGTTCGCGATCTTTTCCGGCACGCCGTACTTGCGCGCGAACTCCGCGCCGATCAGCGCGTGCGCGCCGCCAACCTCGTGCGTCACCGCTTTGCCGATGTCGTGCAGCAGCGCGCCGGCTTTGGCGGAATAGACATCCGCTTTCAGCTCCGACGCCATCATGCCGGCGAGATGGGCGCACTCGATGACGTGGTTCAGCACGTTCTGCCCGTACGAGGTGCGGTATTTCAACTGCCCCAGCAGCTTGATGATCTCCGGGTGCAAGCCGGTAATGCCCACTTCGATGGCGGCTTGCTCGCCGGCTTCCGCGATCGCCGCGTTGACTTCCTCTTCCGCTTTCTCGACAATCTTTTCGATGCGCCCCGGATGAATGCGCCCGTCGTTGATCAACTTGGTCAGGGCGACGCGCGCGATCTCGCGGCGCACCGGATTGTGGCTGGACAGGATGACCGCTTCCGGCGTATCGTCCACCACCAGGTCGACGCCGGTCGCCACTTCGATCGCGCGGATGTTGCGCCCCTGCCGCCCGATGATGCGCCCCTTCATCTCGTCGTTCGGCAGCGGCACGAGCGAGACCGTCGTCTCAGCGACCTGGTCGGACGCCACGCGTTCGATCGCGGTCGTAATGATTTCGCGCGCGCGCTGATCACCCTCCTCGCGCGCCTGATGTTCGATCTCGCGAATGAGCCGCGCGGCGTCCTGGCGCGTGTCTTTTTCCACCTGCTGCAACAAAATGGCTTTCGCCTCTTGGACCGTCAAGCCGGAGACGCGTTGCAATTCCTGGAGTTGTCTCGCTTCATTGGCTTCTAGCGTCTCGCGGATGGTATCGAGGTCTTTCTCCTTCTTCTCGAGTTTCTTTTCGCGCCCTTCCTGCATCTCCTGCCGTCGGTCGATGCTCTCGCGGCGGTGGCGCAGCCGCTCATCCTCGCGCTGCAAATCAACGCGCTTTTTCTTTAGTTCGTTCTCGGCTTCGTCGCGGTACTTGAGCGATTCGTCCTTGGCTTTCAGGATAATGTCTTTCGCGCGCGCTTCGGCTTGCGCGTGTTGTTTCTGCGCGTCCGCCACTTGCGCCTTGATCTGCGCGCTCGTGAGATTCTTCTGCAGAATGTACCCCGCGATAAAAGCGCCGATGGCAAAAATAGCCGCGAGGATCAAACCAACCATCAGTTCCATTTCTACCTGCCTCCACACCTGCCTGATTTTAGATTTAGGATTTTAGACTACTCGCGCGTCTCGCCCCACAAACGTTTCGCCGCGTCCTTGGCGACGCCGTACGAAAACCCCCGGCGGACGAGGAACGCCCCCAGTTTTTCCATGAACTCGCGCTGTTCCAACTCGCGCCAGCGTAGCGCGCGCTGCGCCCCCGCGCGGTACGCGCTCTCGCTTTCGTCGATCGTGCCGGTCGCCGCCTTGATCGCGGCGTCGGAAAGTCCCTTGCGTTTCAACTCGAACCGGAGCGCGCGGCCGGCGCGCGGTCGAAAGGTTTCGCGGTTCTCGACCCAATACTTGGCAAACGCGGCGTCATCGAGCAGTCCCGCCTCCGTCAGCCGCGCGATCACCTGATCGATCACCGCGGCGGCGACTTTTTTCTTGCGCAGTTGCTGCTTCAATTCAGAACTGCTGCGCGGACGCGGCTCCAAGAATCGCAGCGCCTGCTCGTGCGCGGTCTCGTACGCTTCCGCGTGCGCCAGCGCGGCAAGCTCCGCGTCGGTTAGCGTCTGCCCCACGCGCACTCTGGCGGCGACCAGCGCGGACAACCCCAGCGCAAACTGATCGTCGATAAAAAGATTGAAGCGATTGGCGTGCCGCGCCTGTGACTCGATGGCAGTGATGCGTCCCATAAATAATAATCGCCGTGGCAATTGACCACAGCGATTTACAGCGCGCAGAAGAACGCGCGTGCCCCTCGGCAACCCGCACCGGGATTATTCGGTTCTCCGACAGAACGATCTCGCGGCGTCGCGAGCAATGATTACTGCGCCGACGCTCCGACCACGCGCCGCAATGAAAATGGAATGAGATCTCCAGGCGGATGGTGCGCGGAAAGCACTCCGCCTGAAATTGCACAGACTCTCCGGCGATCGTACTTCGCCGGGCGATGGTTATTTTCCACCGTACCCGTTTTCAAATCCATTGCGCGTTTTCGGCATCGGAGATCATCCGCCTGCGCGGATACCATCCCGGTCACCAATCACTCCCCGCCTTCGACGGGCGGGGCGACTTGCGGAGCACTGCCTAAGGAACCTCTTTCAATCGCTGTGGATGAACCCGCCGCGCCAAGAACATTTGTGCGGAGCGGGTGATTAGGACGATGCGCCCGCCTTTGGCGAGCGCATCTGGATCAGTCAGTTCTTATTCTTTGTCGTCGTCCTCTTCGTCTTCATCTTCGGGGTCGGCCTCTCGATCCTTGTCCTCCAGAATCGACGGGACTGTGCCTTTGCCCAAACCGGATTTCTCGCGGATGATCTGGTCGAGCTTCGACATCACTTCCGGATTCGTCTTCAAGTACTCGCGCGCATTCTCGCGCCCTTGTCCCATGCGCGTGCCCTCGAAAGAGTAGAACGCGCCTTTCTTGTCGATCAACTCCATCTCCACGCCGAGGTCGAGAATGTCGCCTTCGCGCGAGATGCCTTGGTTGTGCATGATATCGAACTCAGCTTTGCGGAAAGGCGGCGCGACTTTGTTTTTCTTTACGCGCACGCGCGTCCGGTTGCCGACGACCTCGTCGCCATTCTTGATCGCATCGGTCGGGCGCACGTCCAGCCGAACCGACGCGTAGAATTTCAG
>JBBIJS010000052.1:0-13452 GCA_037445855.1 Chloroflexota bacterium
CCAGCGTGCGATAATTCTTGTCCTCGCACACGCCGAGCACGATGCGCTCGCCTTTTGTTTCTTCCGCGATGGGAACCAAGAACTCGTTGTCCAGTTCAGCTTGACCCGGACCAAAAACCAGCAGCGGCAAGCCGGTCGCGTTCAACACATCGCGCACGACCTTTTTCGCGTTGGCGGCGGTGTTCGGAGAGCCGTCCGCTTGCGTCGCGCAGATTTTCAACAAGATCAAATCGACGCCGAGCGCTTCCGCGGCTTTAGCCCAGATCGTCGGGTCGTCCATCGCATCGTTCCACGCGTCCATCAGCACCGGCGACCAATCGACTGGCTTGCGGCTCTGAATCTCCACCGCAATGACCGGCGGATGCGGGACGCTGCCTTCAAATTGCAGGAACGGCATCGTGGATTCGCCGCCGATGGTCACCGTCTTGGCGCGCGTGCCGCCCTGGTCTTTCGTCGCGCCCAGAGTGATCTCACGCACTTTGCCGGCGTACTTTTCTTTCGGGAGTTCTACTGTTACTGGCATTAGTCCTCCATTTATAATTTACGATTTATGATTTTCGATTTGGACTGGGATGAGATCATAAATCACAAATCGAAAATTTAGTTGGGTTGATCGAACGCGACGAGCAAGAACAAGAACACGCCGATGCCCATCGCCGCCAACACATATTCCTGCGGCGCGGTTGTCAAGAAGCGGACCAGTACGGTCGCGACCAGGATGACGACCGATGCGCCGAGCAGCAGGTTCGTCGTGCGCGGGCTGAAATGCTTTTCCGATTTATTTTCTGACATGCGGTCCTCCGAGTCACTGGAATTTGTCGTCATTATACTGCGATTGCCGAGAGACTCGAAATTGCGGCGCACCGCTGCCATAGGGGTGACCGGGAGATCGGGAGAGGGGGAGCGTTCTGTCTCCTGCCCCCGCTGTCACTTCTTACGGACGGTCTGCTTGATCTCTGCCGGTTTTTCCCGCTCCAGCCCCGCCATATCCCGCACGATCGCGCGCTGCGTGACGACCGCGCTGGGGCGCGAGGGCCCGGGGTGATCGTGCATCACGAAAACCTGATGCACTCGCTCATCCTGCATCGTCTGCGCGGCGGCAGCGGCTGCCGCGTCAGGCGGAATGCTGATGATCTTCTCGGTCATGATTTCTTGCGCCGTGAGCAGCGCAAAGTTGCGCGCATACACGCGCACGAGATCGCTCTGCGAGATGACGCCTGCCGCGCCCGATTCATCCATCACGATGATCGCGTCCGCGTTCTCGCGCGCCATGCTCTGCGCGACCTGCGGCAATGGCGTGCCCAGCGCGCACGTCGGTACGCCGATCTTCATGATATCGCGGACTAACTTTGCCATAGGACAAACCTCAGTAAACAAGTAAACCGGTAGACACAGTACATCACATATTCGGTGAGGAGCCAGCGCTCTCTAGCGCGCCAGCGTCAAAAACAAGCATTTTCCGTGACGTAGACGGCGTTAGAGAACGCCTTCTCCTCAAATCTGTGATGTACTGAGACAAGTAGACGCGCAACCTGTTTACCGGTTTCCTTGTTCACTCGTCTTACATCATCGGATCCATCGTCATCGCCGGATGCGATTTCTCTTCCAGGAAGGTGAGCAGTTGCGGAACTTCGGTGCAGATTTTCTCGTCGGCGATCTTGTCGACCAAGTCCGGGTCGCCGGCAAACTCAGCCGCTTTCTTCAGCTCTTCCGCCATCGTCTCTTTGAGAATGCTCGACATCCAGACGACGCGCTTGAAACCGCCGTCCGCGCTCAGGAATTTCTTGGACGTGATGTAGAACTTGCCCACGCCCATGACGCCCGGCGTTTGCAATCCGCCGCCCGCCATGCCGGCGAGCGTGCTGAACGTCATGCCCGCGGGCGACATCGACGTGTCTTCGCGCGAGAGTACCATCACGCCGTTCGCTTCCGGAATCACCATGACGATACATTCGAAACAGCCGCACGCGGTCATCGGATTTTCCATGATCGAGTACATCGAGACGTTCTCGACCTGCTGATGCGATGCCTGCTGCACGAACTCGACCGGTCCCGTCCAATAGCCCTTGACCGGATCGAGTTGTTGCTTCTTGGGAATCGGCTGATTCGGTCCGGTGGGATTGATCTGGAAACTCGCCTTGCAGTCCAGCCACGAGTACGCGCCGCACAAGCCGACGCGCTCTGGGCTGATGACGCAGACGTGGTTCGGCGCAAACGATTGGCACAGCGTGCAGGAGTAGAATTCCTCCACGCTCTCGTCCGCCATATCGCCCAAGCGGGTGTTGCGTTTACTGTACGCCTCGCGCGCGACCTGCAGCATGGTGTTCACGTCGGCGGGCTTGGTGTAGATCGTCACTTGAATCTTGTCGACGATCGCGCCAAAGTCAGAGTGATAGCGCGCGTGCAAAATCTTGCCGAGGTCGCCGAAGCGAAAACCCTTGTCGTACGCGGCTTTGCTGATGCGAATCCAGGTGATGTCGCGCTGACCGATGTGCTGCACGCCCGACGCGCCGTTGACAAAGTGGTGAATCTGGCGCTCCAGCACCGGCTCGAAATCTTCCTGCATTTTGCGCCCGGCAACTTCGGCGACGATGCCGAGGTCCATCGAGCCGCCGTCCGGCAGCGAATCGAGATCGGGACCGAGGACGGTGACTTTGCCGTCTTCCACTTTTTCCATCGGCAGCATATAGAGATATTCAAAGGCGCGCGATTTCTTGCCGCCGCTCTCGCCGCGCAGGTCGGCTTTGCGGACGACCTCGCCTTCGAACGCCGAGCCGTACGGAACGGGAATCGGCACTTCGGTCATCTTGATTTTGACGCCGCGGACTTCGATCGCTTTCTGCACCAATTTCTCCGCGCGTTCCAAATCGTCCTTGCCTTCGATTTCGTCGAACGGCATCGAGATCACGTGCTCGTACGACGTCACGCCGGTCGGCAGGATTTGGGGAATGACCGTGTCGGCGACGACGGGAAAGCCATAGGAGATCGCGCCGGCGGCGGTCGCGTATTTCAAATCGTCCACTTCGCCCAGCGCGAGGACGAACGCGAACACGCGCGCCTTGTTGTACAACAAAATCTCGCGCGACTGTCCCCCTTTCATGCCGCCGAAGGTCAGCGCGGAACGCGTTGCGAAACCGAGCGCGTAGATCGCAGATAGCGTGTCGGTGCCGAACGGGACGATGAACGTATCGTAGCCCATCTCCACGCCTTCTTCTTGCAATTGGTGAATGATCGAGCGACCGTTCACGTTGCCGCAGAGGAAGGTCAGGATATTGCGGCGTTGCAACTCGCGGATGATCTTGACCGCGACCTCATTCGATTTCGCGCAGCCGACGATCGCGGCGAAGCCGGGCATACGTCCGTCGACGAGTTGGATGCCCCACGAGCGCAGCTGAATGTCGTCGATCGGTCCGTTGAGGTGCCCCGCGCCGTCGCCTTTCTCTGCCAGTGACGCCTGCGCGAGTTGAAAGCCGGGGAGCGCTTCGGGTTGATCGCCGGAGAGATAGCGCAGCGCCATCAACGTTTCTTCGGCGAGCAGCGTCGCAACGCCGCTGTCCAGCGTCTCGCCGAGGTACGGCGTCCAGCGCGAATTTGCCGGCACTGGATGCAGCAGCGACTTGACCTGATCCATCACCGGCACCAGATCGCCCAACGTTTCGACCTTACGGCCCGTCAAGCCAAAGATGGTGGGCAGAAAGTACGCAGTGTTGGGGAATCCGACTTTAGTATCCGCGCCTTTTTCTTGCAGCGCCTTTTGCAAAAGCGTGTCGGTTTCGCCGACGATGGTGTTCGCGCCGCGGATAGCCGACGTGGCGATGTAACGGGACATTCTCCTACCTCCTTATCTAGATTGCTAGAACTCTTCTCGTTTTTTCGTCAGGCACAGGATGAGGACGGCGACATCGTGTGTATCTCCGTCGGGCATCATGAAATAGTCCGGATAGGTCGCGCGCAATTCAAAGCCGAGTTCTTTGAATGCATTGATCACGTTGACCTGATCTGCCACGACTTCGGCGACCAGTTGTTGCAGTCCGCTTTTCCGCGCGAGGTCGATCGTGGCGCGGAGCATGGCGCTGCCCAGACTACGCCGGCGGAATTCCTTCGCTAGAAAGATGCGCACATCGCCCACGTGGCGGCTGGGTCCGCTGCGCAAGTGCAGTGTCGCGTCGCCGACGATGCGGTCGTTCACGACAGCAACCAGCGGCAAGACCTTGTTGTAATCGATGTGATCGGTCCAGGATGCAACTAACTCGCGGTTACGCACATCGTTTCGCATCAACTGCAAATCAGCGTGGCTCGTCGGCTCGAACAATGCCAGCAGCGCGTTCTTGTCATCCGCCATGAGAGGGCGCAAAAGAACCCGCGTGCCGTCAGACAACGAGACCACCTGGCGATATTTGCCGATTTGATCCAGCATTCGCGCCCCCTTGGCGATTTCAGATTTATGATTTACAAGCCCGGCAAGTGAAATTAGGGGTTCGATCTGAAATCTAAAATTCGTTGTTACCGATCCCTTTACTTCTTAAAGTAATCCCGGTTCTTGGCGATGTACGACTTCATGTTGTCGGCGACATCCGGCTCCGGGAAGATCGCGCTGACCGGACATTCCGGCACGCACGCGCCGCAATCAATGCACGTGTCAGGATCGATGAAGAGCTGATCTACTTTTTCGAATTCGCCTTCATCTTTCTTGGGATGGATGCAATCCACCGGACACACGTTCACGCACGCCGCGTCTTTTACGGTGATGCAAGGTTCTACGATGATGTACGCCATTTGAGTTTCTCCCGTCGACCTTGCGAAGGTTCGCAAACCTGCGCAAGGTTCAGTTTTGTGATAAAGAGCAGGGCACGTCATTGTGCCGCTGCTCTCCTGTCGAGGCGATGCATCCCTCGCGGCTTAGCCGCGGGGACAAGCGTGCATCGCCCGACAAGCAATGCATTATTCCGCCAACACCGGCGCGCCGTAGATTGCCGCGCGGCGTTCTTCGGAACTCTTTGCCAGCAATTCATTCATGCGCTCGTCGCCGGACTTGCCCCACTGGCTCGCATCGTACGCCGGCAGTTTCAGCGCGGCGCGCTTGGCGTCGATGTGCGCCAGCGAGCGGCGGACGATCTCGTCCATGTCCGGCACGAATTCCATTTTACCGCCGACCATCTTCTCCCAGCCCTCGCTCATAATGCGCGTGACTTCTTCGCTGTTCTCCACCGGCGAGTTGACGCCAAACAAGACGTACGCGCCGGACGCCGCAAAGTACGCGCCGATCGCGAGCGCTTTCTCGCTCATCCACTCCGGCGCGATGCCAACGCCGGGAATGTCGCTGATGTCTTCGCCCAAGCCGCCTTCCGTTGCCATCTCGGCGAGGACGGTGAGGATGCGCGTGTTATCGACGCACGAACCCATGTGCAGAACGGGCGGAATGCCGATCGCTTCGCAGACTTCGCGCAAGCCGGGACCGGCGTACTCTAGCGCGGCTTCGCCGAGCAGCAAGCCGTACTTGGCGTTCGCAAGCGCGCCGCAGCCGGTCTGCACGACGAGCACGTCATGCTTGAGCAATTCTTTGACGATGTAGTTGTGCCCCAGGTCGTGCGTCACGCGCGGATTGTTGCAGCCGACTACCCCGGCGACGCCGCGTAGCCGACCCGACATCACCGCGTCGTTCAGCGGGCGGAAGGAGCCGCGATACACGCCGCCGAGCATATAGCGGATGTACTCGTGCGAAAAGCCGGGAACGAGATCAGAGACATGCGCTGGAATCTGAGTCTGCTGACGGTTCGGATAATTGTCGATCGCCAGTTTGACAATCTGTTTCGCGATATCGAGCGCGTGGTGCTCGTCAAATTCGATGTGCTGCGCGCCGGTGATCTTTACCTTGGGCGACGTCGTGATGAACTTGGTGTGGAATTTCTTCGACAGCTCGGACAGCGACTGCATAATGCACTGCACGTCGACGACCATCGCTTCCACCGAGCCGGTCATCACCGCGAGTTCCTGGTTCAAGTCATTGCCCGCGCTCGGAATCCCCTGGCGCATCAGCGTCTCGTTCGCGGTGCAACAGACGCCGCAGAGGTTGATGCCTTTCGCGCCTTTCGATTTCGCGTATGCGATCAATTCGGGGTCGGTCGAGGCGCGGACGATCATCGCGGACAGCGTCGGCTCATGACCGTGAACGACGATGTTGACTTCTTCATTTTGCAGCACGCCGAGATTGACTTTGCTAACCAGCGGCGATGGAGTGCCGAAGAGGACGTCCGAAATGTCGGTCGCCATCATCGAGCCGCCCCAGCCATCGGCGAGCGACGTGCGTAGCGCGCCGAGCATGATGTGCTCTGCGTCCTGATCGTCGCCCATGTGGGTGCGGTGGAGAATATCGACCACTTCGCGGTCGATGCCGCGCGGCATGAGACCGAGTTGACGCCACAGTTCGATGCGTTTCTTCGGCGCGCGCCCGGTGTACTTCAATTCGCCTTTTTGCTGCCCGTACTGCGACAACGACGCCGCGCCGACTTCCTTGGCGAGTGTTTTCGCGTCTTTGCCGTCCGGCTTGATGCCAAAGTATTTGGCGACTGTTTGCAGTTTCGCCTGATCGCGCAGTTCGTAACCTTGCGCTTCGTCTTCCGCGACCGCGAGGAGCGTGAACGCCATATCGCGTCCGTGATCGCTGTGCGCCGAGGTGCCTGCCGCGATGTGACGCGCCATGTTGCGCGCGGCGACCGTTGCGCGCGTCGCGCCGCACACGCCGACTGGGTCGGGATTGGCTTTCGTCGGTACGAGGCGGCACGGACCCATATCGCAGATGCTGCAGCACGCGCCTTCCGCGCCGATGGGGCACGCCGCCATCTTCGCCGCGCGGCTGAACGCGGTCGTATAGCCGAGCTCGTCCGCGCGCTTTATCATTTCCGCCGCAGCGGGATCAATCGTCTGAAGCTTGGGGGCTGCTTCTCTTGCCATGCTCTCCTCCTTATGCAGATAGTGTTCAGTAATCAGTGTCCAGGGTTCAGTCTGAATACTGAATACTGTTTACTGGATACTAGTACTTTCGGAATTCGCCGGACAATTGCAAATCGATCTGGCTCGTCTCGGTTGAGCGGACACCCAGTTTTTCCCACGCGGCATCCGGCGTCGCGAAGGGTGAGCGCTCCAGCACTTCTTCTTTGCCCGGCGCATAACCCGCGTCTGACAGTGCTTTAACGAGGGCGTCCGGCGTCGTCTTTTTTTCGTCGTATTCGACGACGACTTCTTTGAACGCGGAGCTGGCGATGACGTTCTCCACGCCGGCGAGCGGGCTGAGCAAATTCCGAACGCGCGTGACGTGATGATCGGCGTACATCGCGGGAAGGGTCAATGTGATTTTCTTCATCGGTATCCTCTCCTTCAGAGTTTCAGATTAAAGATTGCAGGTTGAGAAAACCGCAATCTGAAATCGTAAATTGATCAACTCCACGGTATGATTCTCAGAACAACGATTACAGCGAGAACTAGTGCCACGACCATCAGCGCGCCGAGACCGAGGATCACGTACTGCATCGCTTGCCAGTACGCCTCCGAGTGTTCCGGGCGTGTGGCGGGACGCGGGCGCGCGTCGGGCGTTTCGTCCTGCGCCATCGCGCGTCTCTATTCCGCCGCCGGCACGGGCGCGGCAGAGCGCTCCGCGATGGTCGCGGTCGCTTGCACGAATCCGATGTACATCAGGAACACGCCAATGAACTCGCCGATGTACAAGCCGGGAAGTCCAAAGCGATTCAGCGCGCCGCCGAATGCCGGCGCCATCGCGCCCGCGGCGATCAGAATATTGCCGATCATGCGGTTGGGCAGCACGCGCTTGCGCCAGAACAGCCACGCGGAATAGAGCGCGCCGCCGGTGAGCGTGACCGTGCCGTAAATGTTGAAGAACGGCGTGAGCATCCGAACCCACGTGGTCGTGAACGCTTTGCCGGTCAATTCCGCGCCGGCTTGATAGTTCGGATCGACGCCGGCGAAGATCACGGCGAGGGTGGCGAGGATCGAGGCGACGACCAAGAGGACGGTCGTCACGCGTACCCACCGCTCGCGCGCGAGCAGGAACACCGTGCCTTGCCCCAGCCACGCCGCGACCAAGATCGCGCCGAACACGTACCAAATCTTGAGAACGATGGGATTGAATCCGAACGCGCCGGTGAACGCTTCGCACGCGCCGCCGATGCCGTACATCACCAAGCCGATGCCCCATACGAGCAGGTGGTTGTGTCCTGGTCGGCTGAGGTACCGCTTGATGACGGCTGCCGCGTAAATGAAACTCAAGATGCTTGACGCGAGCGGGAGCAAAGTGCTGATAGCTGACATCTCAACATCCTCCATTAGATGTTGTGCTTGAGGCGGCATCGCCCGTCTCGATTTTTTCTACAAAGCCCGCGGGCTGAAAGTACGCGACTTGTTTGTAGGGCTTGATCGCTTCCGCGAACGTGTCACGGAACGTATTGCCGCTGACGTGCAGCAGCGTGTCGCTGTAATCCGGGTCGATGCCCATCGACGCGAGGCACGGAAAGTGATGGTGCAGCATCCCGGCTTCGTACTCGGTGTCGTCCACTGTGACGCCGACGATGCCCTGCGCGACGAAGCGCATACAGCCGCACGTCGCGTCGCGCTCGACTTGCACGTTCGCAATCGTCCCGGTTTCTTCGTCGACCGAAACCTTCACGCTGGGCGTTCCAAAATAATGCGCAAATTCCGCGATGAGTGTGTTAGCGTACTCGACGCGTTGCCCGCGCAGACTGTAGCTGTGTTCGGTGAGAGAGCAAAACGGTTTGGGGAATACGCACTCGACGCCGACTTGTTTCATCCAGCCGCGCAATTGGTTCATCAATCCTTTCGGCATCCACTCCACGCGGTCGACGGGCGCAATCATCGCCTTTGCGCCGGTCAGCTGCGCGATATCGGGCAGTAGTTCCGCGATCCCCGTATGCTCGCCGACGGCGAGCAGCAGATCCGCGGGCGGCAGCGCGGTGGGCAGAAAATCGCGCGGTTCGTCAATGACAATTGGAAAATGCGAGGGCGCAGTCCACTCGTTCACCGTCCAGGTTTTTGGACCGTACTCCCGCACGTTTTGGGCAAACCGTCGCCCGAATTCGCCCGACACGACAGCGAGAATATTCATCAGTAGCCAGTTATCAGTATGCAGTGTTCAGTATGCAGTAATCGGTCAACTGATTATTGCATACTGATTACTGTTCACGGCGAACTTAGAACAACCCCACCACTTTGCCGGTCTTCAAATCCAGGTCGACGTCGTAGAACACGGGACGGGTCGGCAAGCCGGGCATCGTGCGCATCGTGCCGCAGAGCGGATAGAGGAATCCTGCGCCCACCGACGCGCGGATATCGCGGATGGGCAAGCGCCAACCGGTCGGGCGACCCTTGAGCGCGACGTCGTGCGACAGACTGAGGTGCGTCTTCGCCATGCACATCGGCAAATTGTCAAAGCCGAGTTTGGTATACAGCGCGATCTTGGCTTCGGCTTCGGGCGAATAGTCCACGCCCGCCGCGCCGTAAATCTTGGTCGCGATCGTTTCGATCTTTTCCTTGATCGGCCAGTCGAGCGGGTAGAGGAATTCAAAGTTGCTCTTTTGCTTCGCCGCGTCCATGACCGCTTCGCCGAGTTCGATCGCGCCCTTGCCGCCGTTCATCCAGTGCGTGCAGGGAATGGCGACCGAGCCGGCTTCCTCGACCAAGCGCTTGACGAGCTGCACTTCGGCTTTCGTATCGTATTTGAACGAGTTGATCGCGACCACCACCGGCACGCCGAACAATTTGGTGTTCTCGATGTGCTTGAGCAAGTTCGCCATGCCTTTTTCGAGCAAGCCGAGGTTCTCTTCGGTGTACGCTTTGTCGAGCGGACGGCCGGCGACGACCTTGGGTCCGCCGCCGTGCATCTTGAGCGCGCGCACCGTCGCCACCATCACCACCGCGTTCGGAACCAAGCCCGAATAGCGGCACTTGATGTCCATGAATTTTTCCATGCCGATGTCCGCGCCGAAGCCGGATTCCGTGACGACATAATCGGCGAGCTTGAGCGCGATCTGATCCGCGACGATCGAGTTGTTGCCGTGCGCGATGTTTGCGAACGGACCGGCGTGCACGAACGCCGGCGTGCCTTCGAGCGTTTGCATTAGGTTGGGCAGCAACGCGTCTTTCATCAGAACGGTCATCGCGCCGGCGACGCCGAGGTCTTCGGCGGTGACGGGCTCACCCTGGGTGCTCGTGCCGATGACGATGTTGCTGAATCGCTCGCGCATATCTTCGATGCTGGTGGTCAACGCGAGAATCGCCATCACTTCCGACGCGACGGAAATGTCGTAGCCGGTGATGCGCTCGTTGCCTTTCTCTTCATCGCCCAAACCGATCTGAATCTTGCGCAGCAATCGGTCGTTGATATCCACGACGCGCTGCCAGGTGATACTCGCCGGGTCGATGTCGAGGCGGAACATGCGGCGCTTGTCTTCGGCGTTGAGGTCGGACAATTTGTTCGCTTTGATGCCGAGGCGCTTGGCGCGTTTCACAATCGAGGGGGCAAACGTTCCGTCGGGGCAGAGGGCTTGCGCGAGCTTGTCGTCGTCGAGTTTGGGATCGCGTTCGTGTAACAGGCGCGCATCCAGCGCGGCGGCGAGGAGATTGTTCGCCGCGGTGACCGCGTGAATGTCGCCGGTCAGATGCAGATTGAAATCTTCCATCGGCACGACTTGCGAATAGCCGCCGCCCGCCGCGCCGCCCTTGATGCCGAACGTTGGACCCATCGAGGGTTGGCGAATGCAGGTGATGACTTTTTGATCGAGGTGGGCGCCGAGCGCCTGGGAGAGACCGACGGTCGTGGTGGTCTTGCCTTCGCCGAGCGGCGTGGGCGTGATCGCGGTCACGTCGATGTATTTGCCATTCTTGCGTTTCTTCAGCCGTTCGCGCACAGCGAGATGAACCTTCGCTTTATACGGACCATAAAGCTCCAGCTCTTTCTCTTTCAAACCGATTTCTTCGGCGACTTGCAGAATCGGTTTGAGTTTCGCGGCTTGAGCGATGTCGATATCGCTCGGTACCGGATGCTTGATCTTGATCGCCATCTGTGGCTCCTCCTGAAAATGGGATGCGTCCTCGCAGCCATTGTATCGCTTCATGCACGCAACGGCAAATCTCCAGCTTAGGATAGCATGAAGCGGTCAAAAAGCGGTCAAAATTCAGTGCAACCTTTGTCCAATCTCACAATCTGCTCATCGAAGATTTGTTGGCGCAAGACCCATTTGACTTGCTACCCTGTTTGCATTAGAATAGGCGCGAGCAACTTTGAAACGCGGCGATGAAGCTCGCCCGGTTGCTCAAGTTTCGCAACCGTCGGATGAACGACTGATAGCTTCTACCATGGCGTATGCCAACCGGTAGAGGTTTTTTTGTTTCAGGTAACCATGGGTTTAAACGAGAATCAAAAGCGCGCGGTCGTAGTGACGCTCCGCCTACTCGAAGAGCGTCTGGCGCAAATCGAGCGTGTGGCGAACGAGGATGACGAAGGGGTCTTGTATCGTCGGACCGCGCATTTTTCTCTTGAGCAGCGCGAGAAAATGGATGAGTTGATCCTCGCCATGCGCGGGCAAATTCGCCGCGCCGCGGTGCGATTCCGTCTGCCGCAAGAGGAACAGGACGCCGTGAGCGAGATTGTTGCAAAGTTGGATCTCGCGTGGGAGAGTCTGGAGGATTCCCGCCCGCGCAAGCTGGGCGCGTATGGCAATGTTGATCCCGGGCTGAAAGAGACGCTTGATCCTATCCTGCAAGAGTTGATTCGTCTGCTTTTCCGCTTGGAGGCGGTTGCCCGCGATGGGGATGGGTCTTGATGGCAGAGTCCTCCTCGTTCGACTTCCTGGTTGAACAACCACATTCGGATACGAATGAATACGCGTACGACGAATCGACGCACGCGATGCGTCTCGAACGCGTTATGCGCGTGGATGCGCCCGCATTCGCCGACCGCGGAGTCATAGCAGACGCGGTTACGCCGCGCGGCGAGCCGCTGCGCGCCTGGCTTGTGTGTGACATCCCAAATTCACCGCACGCACGAGTCGAGGCGCACGCAGTCGGCGCGCTGGAATACCATCGCGGAGAATTGATCGAGCAAGTGATTATCGCTGTCCCTGCTGTCGATCCGCGCTACGCGCGGGTTCGCTTATTCAACGCCTTGCCCGGTCCTCATCGCGCCGCGCTCCAATGGATGCTGGAAGAATCGGCGCGCTGGCTCGACGCGAATACGGCGGAAGAATTGGTACATCTCGCGCGGCAGCGCGCGCGGCTTGCGCGGGTGGAAGAACACGCGCGCGCGGGCAAACGCCCCGCGTGGGAGATGGGTTCGGATTACAATTACGGCGAGCACCTCGCGCGCGAGACGACGCTGCACACGCAAGCTGAAGCCGCGCTCTTCACTGTGCCGTATCGTTTTCAGCAACATCTGCGTTTGTGCCTAACGCCGACCGAGCGCATTCTCTACTGGGTGCATCGTCCTCGGATGACGATCAACCGCATCGCGCGGTTGGGTGGGAGACGCACGCGGGAAGGGTTGCTCGTCCTCACCGATCAACAGTGCTTGTGGATGGTGGATCCGGTGACGGCTACGGTGTCGGTCGAAGGAGGATACGGTTACATCGCGCGCGCAATTGCCGTCGAGTTGATCGTGGACGCCAATGTCATCGAGAAATCGGATCATGCCTTTCTGCAAATCACGAGCATGAATGGACAGAGCGAATACGCGACGCTTCAAATCGAGTTTCCTTGGTCCGCGCGCGATGAATTGAGTCAAGTGGCGCACCTTCTCGGCGCGTTCCTTCCGCGCCCCGATGATCGGCATCTGCGGCGGGTCGCCTCCCCGCGCGTCGTCAACATTCAGTTGGATGATCCAATGGAAGACGACCATGTGAAAACAGCCGCATTGGTCGCGGAGTTGCAGAAGGCGCTCGCGCCCCAATTGGATGGCGCGACGATCTACGCGCAGGCATTTCTGCCGCCGTGGGTGGACGGTGGCGCGCAATTGCTCACCGTGACCGATCAGAAAATCTACCTCACCGCGAACCGCGCACGTGCAAACGAAAACCGTACCGCCTGCAACATCCGTTCGATGATTGCGCCCGAGATTTGTTTTTCGGTACTGGGTTCGTGGCTGCGCGTCCTTTTCCCTGGCGACAAAATGCTGCAAGTCTGCTTTCCACTCACCGCCTTCAAAGGATTCAATATTTGCTGGCTGATGCTGCGTCAGCTGAGCATCAACGTGAGGTGGTAAATGGCTCACATCTTATTCACATCGAGGAGCAACACTTGGACAGCTTTCTATTCATCTCACTCGGCGCCATCTTTGGCGCGAACGCACGCTACTGGCTTGGCGATTGGGCGGCGCAACGCTTTGGCGCGTCGTTTCCGATCGGCACGCTGATCATCAACCTGACCGGCAGT
>JBBIJS010000053.1:0-13378 GCA_037445855.1 Chloroflexota bacterium
CTCGGCGCGATGATTCAGGGCGGCATGGGCATCGCCGCGAGCGGCAACATCCATCCGGGTCAAGTCTCGATGTTCGAGCCGATTCACGGCAGCGCGCCCAAGTACGCCGGCAAGAACGTCGCGAACCCGCTCGCGACGGTCAACGCGGTCGGCATGATGCTCGACTATCTCGGCGAGAAGAGCGCGGCGGTGCGCATCGACAAAGCGGTACGCGCGTTGCTCGTCTCCAAGCGCATCCCTTCGGTCGAAGCGCGCAGCGGCTTGAGCACGAGCGAGATCGGCGACATGGTGGCGAAGGAAGTTTCGTAAATGACAAATGAACAAATGACAAATGGCAATCGGCGTTTGTCATTTGCTCATTTGTCATTTGTCATTGCGGAGTAAGCGATGGAACACGCAACCGCAGTCACAAAGGCAGAACCGCGCGTGCACTATGGCATGGTCGTTCTTGCGATGATCGTGCTGGCGGTGTTCGGCGCGCTGGGGCTGGCGCGTTTCGGCTACGCCAGCATTCTGCCGGCGATGCAGGACGGTTTGCATTTGACGAACACGCAGACTGGCGAGTTGCAATCGTGGAACTCGGTCGGGTATCTGCTCACCGTCGTCTTCGCCGGCATCCTCGCCGCGCGCTTTGGTCCGCGCGTCGTGATTTCCATCGCGCTCCTCATCGTCGCGCTGGCGATGATCGCAAGCGGGCTGTTCCCGGTTTACGACGCGGAGCGCGTGTCGCGATTCTTTACCGGCGTCGGCGGCGCGGGCGCGAACGTGCCGGCGATGGCGCTCATCTCGGCGTGGTTCGGCGCGAAACGCCGTGGCTTCGCGGCGGGCGCGGGCGTCGCGGGATCGAGCATTGGGCTGATCGTAACGGGACCGCTGATTCCCGTGATCCTGAATCGGTACGGCGCGGACGGCTGGCGCGTGAGTTGGTACATCCTCGGCGCGATCGGGCTGATCGTTTTCGTTGTGTGCGCGGCGTTTCTGCGTAATCGCCCGGACGAAATCGGATTGACGCCGATTGGCGAGAGCGACGCGGAGAGCGGCAAGCGCAGCGCCGAAAAACGCGCGTCCGCGCTCGACTGGGGCTTGGTGTACAAATCGCGTCTGCTGTGGCAGCTCGGCACAATCTACTTTGCGTTTGGTTTCTCGTACATTATCTACTCGACGTTCTTTGTCACCTATCTCGTGCACGAAGGCGGTTTCAGCGGGATGGATGCCGGAACGCTGTGGCTGCAGGTCGGCATCGTCACGACGATCAGCGGGTTCATCTGGGGCGGCGTGTCCGACCGCTGGGGACGGCGCGTCGCGCTGTTGATCGTCTTTGCGCTGCAAGGGATTTCTTTTCTGGTCTTTGGGATGAGCCACAGTCTTTTGGCGATTTATCTTTCCGCCGCGCTCTTCGCGGTCACCGCGTGGAGCATCCCCGCGCTGATGTCCGCGCTCGCGGGCGACGTGTTTGGCGCGCGGCTCGCGCCCGCCGCGCTCGGTTTGATGACGATCATCTTTGGAATCGGACAGATCATCAGCCCGTACCTTGCCGGCGCGATCGCGGACGCGACGAAATCATTCGCGCTTGCGTTCGTGATCGCCGGCGTGTTCTCGCTGCTCGGCGCGGTTGGCGCGTTCGCGCTGCGCACAGCGAAATCGATTTCATAGGAGAAAGAAATGACGTACCAGCCGCGCGGTCTTACCTTCGATCAATTCAATGTGGGCGCTGTGTTTGTGTGCCAAGCGCGCACCGTCACGGAGGCGGACACGGTGAATTTTGCCGGCGTGTCGGGCGATTACAACCCTCTGCACACTGACGAAGAGTTCGGCAAGACGACGCCGTTTGGATCGCGCATCGCGCACGGCGTCCTGGGTTTGGCGATTGCGACCGGGCAAGCAAATCAACTCGGCGTTTTCGAAGGGACGACGATCGCGCTGATGCAGCAGTTGGTCAAGTACACCGGCGCGGTGAAATTCGGCGACACGATTCATTTGGAGCTGAAGGTCGCGGAAAAGAAAGAATCGTCCAAGCCCGATCGCGGCGTAGTGACGTTCGACGCGACGGTGCTGAATCAGCAGGGCAAGTCAGTGATCGAAGGGCAGTGGGTGTTGCTGATGAAGAGAGGAGCTTGAAATGCGTTTGAAGGACAAGGTTGCGATTGTCACCGGCGGCGCGAGCGGCATCGGGCGCGCGACGGTGCTGAAGCTGGCGAGCGAAGGCGCGAAGGTCGCGATCGTCGACGTCGACAGCCAGATGGAATTGGCGAACCAGGTCGCGGGCGAAGCGCAAGCCGCCGGCGGCGCGGCGATGGTCGCGCCGGCGAATGTGGCGAACCGCGCGCAGGTCGAAGCAATGGTCGAAGCGGTGCTGAAGCGATTCGGACGCCTCGACATTCTGGTTGCGAACGCGGGCATTACGCGCGACGCGTTCACGGTGCGCAAGACGAAAGAAGGCGAGATCAAGAGGATGTCGGACGAGCAGTGGGACGCGGTGCTCGGCGTGAATCTCAAAGGCACGTGGCTCTGCTGTCAAGCCGCCGCGCTGCCGATGATGGAGCAAAAGTACGGCAAGATGTGCCTGACCGCGTCGTTTGGCGTGCGCGGCAATCTGGGGCAGGCGAACTACGCCGCGTCGAAAGCCGGCATTATCGGACTGACGCGCACGCTCGCGCTAGAGTTTGCGCGGTTCAACATCAACGTGAACTGCATCGCGCCCGGCGCAACCAAGACGCCGATGACCGCGGCGATCCCGCCGGAATTGGTCGCGAAGCTTAGCGAGAAACTCCCGTTCAAACGCTTCGCCGAGCCGGCAGAGATCGCGAATGTGCATGCGTTCCTGGTGAGCGATGAGGCGAGTTACGTGACCGGGCAGTGCCTGTTCGTCGATGGCGGCGGCACGCTGGGAGTCTAGTCAATCAGTAATCAGACAATCAGTAAGCAGTTGCTTGATTGACCGATTGACTGATTACCTTGACAATGTCAGATTCGAGGGGTGTGCGCTCTCTAGCGCACATGACGGCGTTAGAGAACGCCTACCCCTCGTCAAATATGAGATTGCCAAATTACTCTCATTGGAGTGACCCATGAAATTTGAAAACGTTTTCATCCCGTACGGCGGCTACTGGTCGACGCCCTTTGCGCGCTGGCAGGGCAGTCTGGCAAACACGCACCCGATCGCGCTCGCGGCGGAGACCGCGCTGCGCGCGCTGAAAGAGCGCAGCATTGCGGTCGATACATTCGACGCGCTGTTTCTCGGCATGACCGTGCCGCAGAAATCGTCGTTCTACGGCGCGCCGTGGCTCGCCGCGCTGATCGGCGCGCCGGGTATCACGGGACCGGTCCTATCGCAGGCGTGCGCGACCAGCGCGCGTGTGCTCGCGTCGTCGGCTTCCGAGATCGAAACTGGCACGAGCGCGGCGATTTTGGCGGTGACGCTCGATCGATGCAGCAATGGTCCGCACGTCTATTATCCGAATCCGCTAGGAACGGGCGGCAAAGGCGACACCGAAGAATGGGTGTGGGACAATTTCAACTACGATCCGTACGCCAAGAACGCGATGATCCAAACCGCGGAGAACGTCGCGCGCGAAGCCGACATCACGAAAGAGCAGCAAGACGAGATGATGCTGCTGCGCTTCACGCAGTACCAGGACGCGCTCAAGGACGACGCCGCGTTCCATCACCGCTATATGGTGACGCCGCTCGAAGCGCTTTCGCGGGACGCGTCGGGACGTAAGGTCGTCGCAACGGTGAAGGACGACGAGGGCGTGTTCCCAACGACGAAAGAGGGACTGGCGAAATTAAAACCGGTGCTCGACGGCGGCACGGTGACGTACGGCGGGCAGACCTATCCTGCCGACGGCAACGCGGGGATGATCGTTACCACGCGCGAGAAGGCGAAGACGCTGAGCCGCGACGCGAAGATAAAAGTGCAATTGCTCGCGGTAGGCAGCGCGCGCGCGAAGAAGGGCTATATGGCGCAAGCGCCGGTGCCGGCGGCGAAGAACGCGCTGGAAAGCGCCGGGCTGGAGATCGGCGATATGCGCGCGATCAAATCGCACAATCCGTTCGCGGTCAACGACATTTATTTCTGCGAACAAATGGGCGTCAAGCCGGAGGCGATGAATCATTTTGGTTCATCGCTCATCTTCGGTCATCCGCAAGGACCGACCGGCATGCGGTTGATCATCGAGTTGATCGAAGAGCTGGCGATGGTGGGCGGCGGCTATGGGTTGTTCACCGGCTGCGCGGCTGGCGATACCGCGATGGCGTGCGTGGTGAAGGTAGGATAGCGACGTAGGGGCGATGCATGAATCGTCCCTACTCGCGTCCGACCGTATCCAGCACCTTTCCCCAGAAATTCTCCTCGCGCAGCGCGAGTCGCCGGATCGCGCGGCTGGCGTCGCCAAACGCGGCGCGGTCTTTCTCCGCGGCGATGCGCTTGAGCAACTGCGCGAATTCGCTCCACTCGTTGGCGATCTCCTCCATTGCGTCGGCGAGACGCGCGGTGCGCAGTCGCTCGTCCATCGCTTCTGCCTCGCGCAAGAACTGCGCGTACATCCTGCGAAAGAATCCACCGCCGGTGCCGCGCACCTCGATATTCTGGTAGCCGAACTTGGCGCACGCTGCCCAGTCGGGCGCGTCCGCCCAATTCTCGAAATCCTCCGCGAGCAATTCCATTCCCATAATCGCCTGATGCGGCGCGCGATCGAGATTCATGCCCAGCGCATTGTCGCGCAGCGCGGCGATGATCGCCTCCGTGAGCGCGCGCGGCGTGCGTGTCGGCTTGACCGCGAGCCATTCGTTGCGCAGCGGAATCGGCGCGCTCTGCGCGGTGCGCGCCGCGCGCAGCACGTCGTACGAAACCTCTTGCAAGCCGGGGAACTGCGTGTCGGCGAGGAAAGCAACGCCGCGCGCGTCGTCGTACCCGGCGAGGACGACGCGATGCCCGGGGAATGGCGTGCGCGTGTGGTAGTACGGCAGTTGGCTCAACTCGACGTGCAGGAGCAGCGGCACGCCGCGATCGATCCAGTCTTTCGCGGTTTGCCACGCGCGGGCTGCATCGTCGTCCGCGCCTTCTTCAAAATCGAGCGCGAGGTGCGCGCACGCATCGCGCTCGAGCGTGAGCGTGCGTCCGTAGAACAAATGCGAGGGCATTCCGCCGGAGAGATTGCGGAAATAATAGAACCCCAACCCGCTGCCGAGACCGAAGCACATCGCTTCGCTCAAATCTATGCCGTGGTGGCGCAGTAGGTCGCGCAGCGCGGTCGAGCCGCAGTGAATGCCGGGCGTGTGAATGAACTCCGATACCAGTTTCATCTCAGGGCAAGAGGAGAGATGAAAGATGAAAGAGGAGAGAGGAAAGTGAATCTCGGTTTCTTATTCCCTTTCATTTATTCTTCAGACTCTTTATCATGGAGGAATTCAAAGCGATCACCTCATCTACCTCTTGCATTCGTTTTTGAATCAATTCTCCAGGCAGAAATCGTTTCGATCTCCGATACCAGCCCTTGGTCTCACGTGCTTCGCCATTGGAGATTCGCAAGGAGTGGATAAACTCGGGGGTCGTCCCCTGCCCATAACCCTCTTCAAAATTCGCGCTAATCGAGCTGGCGCTGCGAATAATTTGTCGCATAATCACTTCGCCACGCGGATCATGCATCAGCAAATCTGAATCGTCCATCACGCAGTCACAGTACATCACAGATTTGAGGAGAAGGCGTTCTCCAACGCCGTCTATGTCACGGAAATCGCTTGGTTTTGGCACCGCCGCGCTAGAGAGCGCTGGCTCCTCGCCCAAATCTGTGATGTACTGAGTCAAACAATTCTAGCGCTTTGACGTAAGCCGGATAGCGCAAGAGCGGATCGTCCATCTTTTCCCCTTTCATCTCTCCTCTTTCCTCTTTCATCTTTTCACATTGGTTCGTATATATCACGGCATCGGCGTCGCCTGCCCGCGCGGTCCCAACCCGGTTTGCTGATGGCAGTACTCGCAGCGCGGGAGAATCGCGTCGCGGAACTGGAACGCGGTGCGCTCGTCGCCGGGGCGGTGTGCAACGTGGCAATTGGTGCAGCGGATGAACGGCGGAGAAAGTTGGGGATCGAAATACTTGTTGTGATAGTGGTTCTCAAAACCCGGCTTACGGATGTCCGGCGCGTGACATTTAATGCACGCTTCGTTCTGCACCGGAAAGACGATCACGGCGGGTTGTCGCGCGACGCCGGTGTAGTGCTTGAACGCGTCCCATGCCGCGAGCGATACGACGGTCGCGCGCCCGATGAATCCTTCGCCCACGTGGCAATCGATGCAGCGGACATTTTTCGTGCGATGGTGAAACGATGCCAAATCCTCAGCCGACTGCGCCGCGTCCGCGCGGACATTTCGATCGAAATATTCCGTCTCCGGCTGCGTGTGGCACGCGATGCAAAAGCGATCATCCTGTTCTTGGTACGAGACAAACCCCACGCCGCCGACGAGCGCGACAACGACAAGCAGCGCGGCGAGCGCAAAAAAACGCCAACGGATGATGGTCATGGATTATCCGCGTAGGGGCGAGGCATTCGCCAAATCGCGTTTCCAGAAACGCGGCTTGGCATAGACCAACCAAGATTGCCGACGACTATGGTTGAGCGAATGCCGCGCCCCTACAAAAATCACGCCTTGAAATCTAGCACGATCGAATGCATGTCCGACGTGCCGTTGGGGAACGTGCCGCCGAGGAGATTGAACGCCTGCCCCTTGGTCTGCATTCTGCCGCGATGGTCCGTGACGCGCGCGTACATCTGGTGGCGTCCCGCCGGCAGCGCCGGTCCGCTCCACTTCCACAGTGTCCAAGTGTATGCCGATGGACCGCGCGTCAGGTCCGCGGTGTTCCACTGGGGCGTATCGTCCCAGCCGATTTCGATCTTGGCGATGCCGTCTTCGCCGGAGTACGCGATGCCGGAGAGCGCGAAAGTCGATGCGGTGATGACGGAGAGATCGGGCGGCGAATCGATCCGCGAGCTAGGCAGGATGAACGCGTCGGACGACCAGCCCTGCTTTTCCCAATAGCCCGCGAAATCGGCGGTGAGGACGGTGATCGTTTGAATCCACTTGGGCTGTTTCATCCCATAGCGCCCGGGCCACAGGCAGCGCAGCGGCGCGCCGTGTTCGCCCGGCAGCGGTTCGCCGTTCATTTCGTAGACGAGCAGCGCGTGGTCGTTCATTCCGAGATCAAGCGGGATGCCGGTAGCGTAACCGTCGAACGATTCTAGCTTCAGACTCTGCGCGCCTTGTTTCACGCCGGCTTGACCCAGCAGATCTTTGAAGCGCACGCCTTTCCAGTTCGCGTTTGAAATCAGATCGCCGCCGACCGGATTGGAAATGCACTCCAGCGTCCGCATTTCCGTGACCGCCGGCAACGCTTTGAGATCATCGAGCGTGAAACTGATTTCCTTCGCGACCTGCCCGGTGAGGGTCAGTTTCCAATTCGATGGAATCGCTGGCACGTTGCCCGACTCGTACCAGACTGTGTAGAAATCACTGTTCGGCGTGATGGGCACGCGGTCGCCGGTTGCAGCCGCGCCCGGCGTGGGCGCGCCTTTCGAGTTAATGTCTTTGGTCGGCGCCGCCGCGGGCGCGTTCGCGCCGGTGATTGGCTCGACCGCGCGCTGGCACGCGGCGACAAACGCGCCGACCGCGCTCAACGCGGCGAGACGCAGGACGCCGCGCCGTGAAAGTTTTCTATCGATTCCCATAGCGGGTAAATTCCTTCTCGTTTGACTTACTCCCTCACCTTACGCCTACTTGTCATTTCGACGAGCGAAGCGAGGAGAAATCTCCATTCCAAACCGAGATTTCTCGCTACGCTCGAAATGACACTGCGTAAGATGAGTTACTCCATCTTACGCAGCGAGACGCCGCGCTGGATTGAATCGCGGTTCATCCGCCCCCGACCGGCTCGAAGACCTCTAGCACATCGCCCTCACGCAGCGCGGCGGTGTCCTCCACGACTTGATCGTTGACCGCGGTCATCCATACGGTAGAATCCGGGACGGCAAGGCGCGTCAGCAGCGCGCGGATGGTCGTCCCGGATTCGATCTCGACTTGCGCCTGTTCGTTTTTCTGCGGCAGATATTTTTTCAAGTTGCCGTAGAGTGTGAGCGTGATCTGCATTCGCGTGGGTCAAACTTACGATGGAGCAGCATCACGCTCCAGTCTGCGCGCCCATCGAATCCCGCATCGCATCGACGAAAGTGCCGCCCGCCGCGTTGGCGGCGTCCATACGGGTCTGATGATCGCCGGCTTTGAAGCGCGCCGCGCCGCGCGGATGCAGCGCGTGCAAGTCCGTCTTGGGCAGCGCCGCCTTGCGCGTGTACTTCAAGCCGCGCATCTCGGCGATGAGTTCCTTCAGGTCCTCAATTTCCTCGTGCTGGTTCGTCAACGCTTGCAGCATCGCCACGTGCATCTCCGTGACATGCGTATGATCTTCCTGCGCCCGCTGTTCCTGCATCTCGGCGATCTTTTGCTGGCGCGCTTCGGAGATGGTCGCGTACAGCAGCACGATCGAGCTGACCGCGACGCTCATGGTGTTGAGGTAGCTGTTGAGACCCAGCACCAGCACGGTGTTATCGGCAAAAAGAATGAGCGGAATCAGCAGCGCAATCGTCGCGAGGATGACGAATCGGAACGTGAGGAAACGGACGGGCCAGGGCAGAACGTACCGGTCAAGAAAATTGTTGATGCGATTCAGCATGATCTTTTTCCTCCGCTTATGCTTGGCTTGCCACTTGGCGTCGCTCGTCCTCCATTTTCAATGCGACGTAAATCGTTTGATGCACCGGTGTCTGGAGACCTTGCGCCGCGCCGAGCCGCACGACCGCGCCGCTGAGCGCGTCGATCTCCAGCCGCTTGCCCTGCTCCACATCCAGCAGCATCGACGGCTTGATGCCGGGTTTAAGGTTCAGCGTCATCTGATATTGGCGATCGACAATGTCCGCGTCCATCGCGATGCCGTGCGCGCGCCCGACCGCGTCCACTTCCTCCAATGCCGCGTGGAGGGTCGCGCGCGCCGCGGGCAGCTGAAACAAATCGTAGGGCGCGGTGCGCGCGAGCGACGCCAGCCCGGAAGTCGACGCGATGAAAACGAACTTGTGCCACAGCGGCACGCGTCCGTCCGCCGCCGCGGACACCTCGATGCCGGTGCGTTTGAACGCGGCGACGATCTGCTCGACGCGCGGCGTCAGCCCACGTCCGCCGATTTCGCCGACCGTGGTCGAACGGAACTGACTTTTTTGTTCGATCGTGCCGGGCGCGGTGATGTTCGATACGATCTGCGTCGGCGCGACGAGCACGTGCTGCGTGCCGATGATCGCGCCGATCTGATCTGCCGCCTCGACGCCGTTCTGAAACGTCAGCACGGCAGTCTGCGCGCCGATCAGCGGACGCATCGCGCGCGCGGCGGATTCGGTGTCATACGTTTTCACGCCGAACAAAATCCAATCGACCGTACCCACTTCCGCCGGGTTGTCGGTCGCATGCGCCGGCTTGACGGTCACGTCGCCGTGGATGCTTTTGATCGACAAGCCATTTTCGCGGATCGCCTTCAAGTGCGCGCCGCGCGCGATGAACGTCACAGCGTGCCCGTCCTTCGCCAGCAGCGCGCCGTAGTAGCCGCCCAAGCCGCCGGCAGCCATCACTGCGATTTTCATGGTCAACCTCGTGGTAGGGTCTTTGCGATGCGACGGACTTCCACTGCGCCGTATGTTCTCCGCGTCGCTGACCGAATGTGTTGGTTGTTCACGCGCTCCGGCGTGTGCGCCGTAAGCCGCGCCTCCGACCGACTGCCAATGTAGCAGTAATCAAACCTTTTGGCAAGCCCGCGGCGCGCCGCACCACCGCTCGCGGAAAGGTCACGGTCCTTTGACGACAAAATTGCTGAACAAATGGTCGACCCCGCTCGCGCCGCTGCCGCCGGTGAGCGAGAGGATCCCGACGCCGCCGGTCGAAAAATCAGCGTCCGAGGTCTGGCTGACAAATTGCTCATTCACAAACAGCGCGAGCGTCGTGTGGTCACACACCGCGCGGAGGTGAGTGGCTTCGCCGGCTTTGAGCGCGTTGGGGTTCAGCGATCCGCTCGTCAGCGTCGCCGTCTGATCGCCGCTTGGGGTGAAGGTGTACTTGTCGATTTCGTAGCTGCCGTCCAGGCTTACTTCAAACGCGTATCCGCCAGCGCCGTCTTTCACCCGGCACAAAACTCCGAACCACGCCGCGTCAGGTCCGCCGATTTTCTTCGCGTCGGCTTCCACGCTGACATTTGTATAACCATCTTTGATCCAAACCAATTCACCGCCGTTGTTCTTGCCAATAAAAATGCGATAACCGCCTTTGACGTAGTCGAGAATGTAATCGCTCGAGTTCTTGCGGTCCCAGCCGCTCGATGGATTGGAGAAATCATCTTTCAATAGAACCTTCGCGTACGGCGTGGGCGTTGCGGCGGGCAGTGGGGTAGGCAGCGGAGTTGAGCTAGGCGTCGCCGTCAAGCGCGCGGTCGCTGTGGCTCTCGGCGCGACGGTGGGCGCTGGAATGTTGGTCGCGAACGCGGCAATGCTTGTCGGGTTGGCGAACTGTGCGACGCCGGAAAAAGTTTGCGAGAGCATCTGGCTGACAAAAAAGAAAGTTGCGCCGATAATGCAAAGCGTAATCACGCCGATCAGGATCGGCAGCGCCAGCGAAATGCCCACCGTCGTCGCCACTACCTTGCCGACGTTCCCAGCGGCTTGTTCTTCCACGAGTGTGATCTGAGGCATTTCAAAGCTGGGGGTTGCGCGTAGTTCCGGCGGCACGATCACGGTGTTGCCGCAGTAAGGGCATTGCATTTCGGCGGCGTTGCCGGTCGCGGTCAGCGCTGCGCCGCACTTGGGGCAATTGAAGGTGTTTACTTCTGGCATCTGATTCTCCTTGTGACGTGTTTCTACTTCGCGGCGACGACGTAGCGTCGCCCCTACGCAATCCGTTTCGCCATCAAAATATCCGGCTTGCCGAACCCGTTCGCATCCGGAATGATTCCGACGATGGCGTAGCCGCATTTTTCATAGAACTCGTACGGATGATGGCGAAGATTCCGAATCGCGGCGAGGTGATCGAGCACGTTCGGATAAACATCCGCGCCGAATAGACTCGTGCCGCCAAATTCATCGTCGCTGCCGAGGTAGACCGTGATCGCGCCGCGCTGCCGCGCCTGCGATTCCAAATCGCGGACGAGCGCGCGCCCGATGCCGCTCCGCTGCGCGCTCGGTTTGACCGCCAGCGGATGCAGCTCGAACGCGTGTCCTTCGTATTGCGGAATGCCGCCGACCCAGCCCAGCGCATTGCCTGCCTCGTCGAGCGCGACGCGGCTGAGGTGTCCCGGCGCGAACGAATCGCGGATTTCTTTGAGCGCGGCGTCCATCTCTGTCAGCCAATCCGGAATGTGCGCGAACGCCTCCAGCGTCAGTTCTGCCACTTGCTGGATCGTCTGCGTCTCTTCGGGATGCAGAGCCATGATCTTCATCGAATTTCAAATCAATCCGCAGCAGCGTGCGGCGTCCGTGCGCTATTCGCCCTTTTCGATCGCGCGCAGCGCGATGCGATCGATCAGCCCGGGAGCGACCAGTCTCGCCCACGGTCCGAGCTTGCCGCGCGTCGACAGGATGATTTCGCGCTGGCGTTTCGCCGCGCCGCGCAGAATCATGCGCGCGCAGGTCTCGCTCGTCATCGTGCCGGCAGCGTACGGCGGCGCGTTGCCGACCGGCTTGCCATCCGCGCCCAGGTTGCGGAAGCGCGCGCCGGTCGCGACAAAATCCGGATATGCCATCGTCACGCTGACGCCGTGCGGCGCGACCTCGATCCGGAGCGAATCGAAAAAGCCGACCATCGCGTGCTTGCTTGCCGCGTAGCCCGTGCGCGCCGGCACGCCGGTCCTGCCCGTCAGACTGGACACGCCGACGATTCGCCCGCGCGATTCTTTCAAAGACGGCAGCGCGTAGAATGTGCCATAGACGGCGCCGAGATAATTGATCCGCATGATGCGTTCGAACACGGCGAGGTCTTGAACCTGATCGAACTTTGCCCACATCCCGATGCCCGCGTTGTTGATGAGCGTATCGATGCGTCCATATTCTTTGACCGTCTGCGCGATCAGGTTTTCACACTGAGCCGGCTCGGCGACATCGGTCGGCACGACGAGCGCCGACGCGCCGCGCGCGTGGCATTCGGCGGCGACGGCGTTCAATTGGACTACATTCCGCGCCGCGAGGGCGAGCCGCGCGCCGTGACCGGCAAGCTGGAGCGCCAGCGCTTGACCGATGCCGCTGGACGCGCCGGTGATGATCACGACATTATCTTTGAATGCCGATGGTGTCATGCGCTCTTTTCTCCGCGGGCGCGCCACTCGTTTTCCAGAACGCCGTAGAGCCGCGCGTCCCACCAGCGTTCCTTCAGCCATTCCTGCTCGCGCAGTTGTCCCTCCACGCGCATGCCCAGTTTTTCCAGCACCTGCCCCGACGCGGTGTTTTCTGCGATGCACCACGCGGCGACGCGATGAAGCTTCAATTCGTCGAAACCGAACGTGAGGATCGCGCGCGCGGCTTCGGTCGCGTAACCCTTTCCCCACTCCGCTGGATTCAGCTCATAGCCGATCTCCGCAACGCGCGCGTCCGCCGTGTTCGTGCGGAGGTTGCAATTGCCGATCAGATGTCCGCTGCCTTTCAGTGTCACCGCAAAGGCGAATTTTTTGCGCGGCTCTTCGTGTTGCGACGCGATAAAGCCCTGGATGAATTGCCGTGCCTCCGCTTCGGTTCGTTCTTCCCACGGATAAAACCGAGTGTAGCGCGGATCGGATTGATACGCGCGCACGACGCGCCAATCGTTTTCGACGTGTTCGCGGAGCAGCAGACGCTCAGTGCGGAGCTGCATGTTCGCTGCGCCATTTGCGGATTTGTTCAGTGTGCTCCCGCTCGTGTTCGTACGAATTCATCGCGATGAGATCCGCGAGGGTTCTGCCCGCGCTCCAGGGCGCTGGAAGTTGGTGGTTCAGATCCGCGTCGCTCAAGGGCTCGATCGCGGCAACGAGAGCGCCGAAGGTCGAATCGAATTCTTCGCGCGCCCGCGCGAGCGACCAGTCGCGTCGGAGCGCTGCCCCGCGTTTGTTGTACGCGTCGAGCGCGGCGGCGTCCGCGAATTCCAGCGGCGTGGGATTGCCGTCGCGCAGATACTCGTCGATGAACTTGACTGCCACCTGCCGCCACAGCGCAACGTGCCCCATCACGTCCTTGAGCGTCCACCACTCGACGACCGGCTGCGTCGTCAGCGCGTCGTCCGGCACGCCGGCGAGCGCGGCGACGAGGTCGGCGTGCGTTTGGCGCAACTGGTTCA
>JBBIJS010000054.1:0-13372 GCA_037445855.1 Chloroflexota bacterium
AATACTTTCTGGCAACAAGGAAACGTTCTGACAGGGCGATCATCCGCGACGAATGGATCCAATTCGTGATAGACAATCCAATCAAAGAAGTTGTTCAAGCGGATGGGAGAGTAAGGCTGTGGGCACGTATTGCTGCAATGGACAACCGCGCTTTACGAGTGGTTCTGTTAGGAGACAGGGAAACAGTTCACAACGCATTCTTTGATCGGTCATTTGTGGAGTAAGTGTATGAAAGTTCAATATTTTTCGGATACAGATACGGTTTACGTCCTCTTGAACAACAATCCTATCTTCGAAACAAGAGACTGGGATGAAAATACGCTCATCGACGTTGACGCAAAGGGAAATCTGATCGCGATAACAATCGAACATGCAAAAGAGCGCACCGACATTGCGAATTTTGTGTTTCAACAAGTTGCCGCGCCAACACCTGCCTAGACCAGTATGATCAAAATCGCGCCTTCCATCCTGGCGTCCGATTTCGCGCGGCTGGGCGAGCAAGTGCAAGAAGCCGATGCCGCCGGCGCAGATTACATCCACGTCGACGTGATGGATGGACATTTTGTGCCGAATCTGACGATCGGACCGGTCGTCGTCGCCGCGATTCGCCCGTTCACCCGGTTGCCGCTCGACGTGCACCTGATGATCGAAGAGCCGGAGAAATTCATCCCCGAGTTCGCGGCGGCGGGCGCGGACAATATCACCGTGCAGCAAGAAGCCTGCGTTCATCTGCATCGCGTCATCGAACAGATCAAGGAACACGGCAAACGCGCCGGCGTGGCGATCAATCCAGCGACGCCGGTGGGAACACTCGAAGAAATCCTGCCCTTCATCGATCTAATTCTGGTGATGACGGTGAACCCGGGATTCGGTGGGCAATCGTTTATAGAAACGATGGCGCAGAAGATCGCGGCGATGCGGAGGATGATCGACGCGCGGGGAGTGAACGTCGAGTTGGAAGTGGACGGCGGGATCAGCCCGGCAACCGCGCCGCGGGTGGTGAGCGCGGGCGCACGCGTGCTCGTCGCGGGGTCGGCGATCTTCAACCAACGCGAGAGTGTGGCGCAAGCAATGAAGGGTTTGCGAGACAGCGCAAAATGAATCCCCATCCTCGACTAACCGATCTAAGGAGGATGGGGATGAAAACCAGCGCCTCAGGGCTGAGACGCTGGTTCAATCGTCAAGAATACCGGAATCTATCCCGCGTTCTTGTGCAAGGTGCGGAGACAATTCGCGCACACGTTGATCTTTTGCTTGCGACCTTGATAGACAAGCGTTCGTTTGTTGATGTTCGGCATGAACCGCCGATTGGTTGCATTCTTGGCGTGGCTGACATTGTGACCGTAGAGCGGTCCCTTGCCGCAAATCCCGCATCGCTGTGCCATCTCAAACAACTCCCTTTTCAGATATCTGCTGAACCGAACGGGCACGATAATACCACAAACGATTGAATTGCGCAAATTGTAGCGGAGGACGCGCGTGCGCGCGAATCCAAAGGCAAAATGAATGGCTGAAGAAATTCTTTTGGGACGAATCGAAATTGCGCCTGCGGCAATCGCCAGTCTCGCCGGCCAAGCGGTGCTGGAATGTTACGGCGTCGTCGGAATGGCGAATAAGAATCTGCGCGACGGCATCGCCGAAATTCTGCCGGGCGGAAATTATCGCCGCGGCATTGACGTCAAGGTCATCGACCACGCGATCGTCATCGATCTCTACGTCGTGATCCAGTACGGCACGCGCATCACCGAGGTCACGCACGGCATCATGAATCGCGTCAAGTTTACAATCGAAAAGGCGGTCGGCATTCCGGTGCAACAGGTCAACGTCCACGTTCAGGGCTTGCACGTTGACGAAAAAAACTAGAGCAAACTTATCCTTGTCCCCGGGAGCACTCTTTGTCAGACGTTAGTTCAGAAAAACAAATCGCCGAACCGCTTCCTCCGCTCAAGTCGCTGGGCGGACAGGAGTTGATGCAGCTCTTCACCGCGAGCACCGCGTGGTTGGAGCGGCACAGCGCGTACATCAATAGTCTGAATGTCTTTCCCGTGCCGGATGGCGACTCGGGCACGAACATGCTACTGACGATGCACGCCGCGTTAAAGGAAGTTCATTCATCGCCCGAACATTCCGCCGCGGCGATTTGCGCCGCGCTCTCGCACGGCGCGCTGCTGGGCGCGCGCGGCAACTCGGGCGTCATTCTCTCACAGATTATCCGCGGTTTTGCGCGCGCCATCGACAAGAAAGAAACGATCGGCGCAAGCGATTTCGCTGTAGCGATGGTGGAAGCGTCGCGCACCGCGTATAAAGGCGTCGTCAAGCCGGTCGAAGGGACCATCCTCACGGTCTGCCGCGAAGCCGCAGACGCGGCGATGATCGCCGGCGCGCAGAGCGACGATCTACGCGCGGTGCTCACGCGGACGGTCGAAGCCGCGCGCGTGTCCGTCGTGCGGACGCCGCTGCTGCTGCCGGTGTTGAAGGAAGCCGGCGTTGTCGACGCGGGCGGGCAGGGCTTGCTCATCATCCTCGAAGGCGCGCTGATGTATCTGAACGGCGAGCCGATGGACCTCACGGCGGTCGGTCAAGGCGCGCAAGCGCTGGACCAGATCGCGCGCGAAGAGGGCTGGGGCTTTGACATCCAATTTCACGTCCGCGGCAAAGAGCTCAACGTCGATGCGATCCGCGACCAGATCGCCAGCATGGGCGAGTCCGCGCTCATCGTCGGTGATGAAAATTTGATCAAGGTGCATGTGCACGCGCCGACGCCCGGCGCGATCCTCGACTACGGCTGCTCGCTCGGCGTCATCACCAGCGTCGTCATTGAGAATATGCAAGAGCAGTACATCGATTTCATGGCGGGACAGACCGCGCGCCCGTCGGTGACCGCCGAACAGATTTCCGGCATGACCACCGTCGCGGTCGCGCCGGGCGCCGGCTTGGGGCGCGTGTTCGAGAGTCTAGGCGTTGGCGCGATCATCTCCGGCGGTCAGACGATGAATCCCAGCACGGAAGATATTCTAAAAGCGATTAACGCGGTCAAGACGGACAAGGTCATCGTCCTGCCCAATAACAAGAACATCCTCCTTGCCGCCGAGCAGGCAAAGCAGTTATCGAAAAAATCGGTCGCACTGGTGCCGACGACTACCGTGCCGCAAGGCATCGCCGCGTTGCTGGCGTTCAACTTCCAGAGCGATTTGGACACGAACGTGAAAGCCATGTCCGCCGCCGCCAAGCATATCAAAACGCTGGAGATTACCACGGCGACGCGTTCTGCCCGGTTTGACGGAATCGATGTCACGGAAGGTCAAGCCATTGGCTTGATCGACGACACGCTCGCGGCTGCCGGCGCAGAGCGGGTTCCGCTCACCATCGATTTGCTCAAGAAGATGGAGACCGCCCACGCGGAGATCGTGACGCTGTATTACGGCGATTCGGTGTCTGCCCGCGAAGCCGAAACGCTCGGCGAGCAAATCCGCAAGAATTTTCCGGATCAGGAAATCGAGATCGTCAGCGGCGGGCAGCCGCATTATCACTATATCCTCTCGGTGGAATAGACAACTATGCCCCGCGTGAAAATCCTGACCGACAGCACGGCTGACCTTCCCAGGGATGTCATCGAAACTCTTGGCATCACGGTTCTTCCGATTACGATCCACCTGGGACAAAAGAATCTGCGCGACGGCGTCGACACGACCGCGGAAGATTTCTCCGCGCGTCTCCTGCACGCAGCCACACCGCCGACGACCTCGGCGCCGACCTTGCGGCAGTTCGAAGAGGCGTTCGCCGAACTGACCAAGCAAAGCGGCGAAGTCGTCGCGATCCACGTTTCGAGCAAGCTCAGCCAGACCTTTCGCACTGCCCAGCGCGCCGCGACGCCGCTGCTCGGGCGCAGCAAGATCGTCGTGATCGACTCGCAACTGATCACCGTAGGACTGGGGATGCTCGTCAGCGCCGCCGCGCAAGCCGCCGCAGACGGCGCGTCGCTGGAGGAAATCGTCAAACTCGTCCGCGGAATGATTCCGCGCATCTATATCGGCTTTTTCGTCGAGACGCTCGATTTCCTGGAACGCGGTGGGCGCATCGGCAAAGCGCAGGCGATGCTCGGCGCGATGCTGAACATCAAGCCGCTGCTGATCCTGGAAGAAGGCGAGATCGTCGCGCTGGAAAAGGTCCGCACGCGCGCCAAAGCCATCGAGAAACTCGTCGAGTTCATCACCGAGTTCACGCGCATCGAGCGGATGGTGATTCTGCACAGCACCACGCCGGAGGATGTGACGCTCTTGATCGAGCAAATCAATCTCGTGCTGCCGAACATGAATATCAAGGTCGAGCAGTACGGTCCGGTCACCGCCACGCATCTGGGACCGAACGCGCTGGGCGTTGTGGTGTACGAAGGCATGTGAGCTGGAATGGCAAACGTCAAGATCGTCACCGACAGTCTCGCGGACATTCCACCCGCGCTCGCGAAAGATCTAGAGATCACACAGGTCCCTTGCATCGTGCAATTTGGCGACCAGGAATTTCGTGACCGCATCGATCTGACCTCCGCTGAATTCTACAAGCGGCTGGTCGCGAGCAACAGCTTACCCACGACCTCGCAGCCGGCGACCGGCGTTTTTCAAGAAATCTACGCGCAGGTCGCGCAGGAGACGAACGAAATTCTCGCGATCCACACCATCGCGTCGCTGAGCGGCATCTTCAACGCGTCACGCGTCGCCGCCGAGAATATTCCGAACGTCACGATCGAATTGATCGATTCCAAGCAGACGACGATGGCGTTGGGCTGGCTCGTCATACTTGCCGCACGCGCCGCGCGTGCCGGTCATACGCTCGCCGAAGTGAAAGAGATCGTCGCGGACGCGATTCCGCGAGCGCACATCATCGGCGCGCTCGACACGTTGGAGTACGCGCAGCGCGGCGGGCGCTTGGGCAAAGGTCAAGCGCTCGTCGGCACACTGCTGCACGTCAAGCCGCTCATCTCGATCGTGGACGGCGAAGTGGTGCCGGTGGAAAATACGCGGTCGCAAAAGCGCGCCCTCGAACGGCTGGTGGAAATCGTCCTTGGTTCCGGTCCGATCCAGGAAATCGCGGTGATCCACGCCGCCGGCGAAGAGTTGGCGCAAAAAGTAAAGCGGCTGCTATCGGCGACGCTCCGCGAAGATCAAATTGTGATGACGGAAACCGGACCGGTTTTGGGAACGCACGTCGGACCGAACGCGGTCGGCATCGCGTGGGTGACGGGGAAATACTAGGAATTGCAGATTGTCGATAGCAGATTTCAGATTCGCGTCGAACGATCTGCAATCTGCAATCTCAAATCGACAGAGGGTTTAATGTCGTTGGCTTTTGGCGATTTGGAACGGATGCTGCTGAACGAACAGAAAAAATGTGATGACCATCTGGTGATCGGCGGACTGGAAAAGTTCATTACCAATTGGGCAGCGAAACAAAAACTGGAGGGCGATGCGGAGCGCGCGCGCCTCGCGGACCAAGTTGTGCTCGCGCTCCAGGGCTATGGCGCGGCAGAACTCGCCGCGCGCAAACAGATGATCGCACAAGCGCTTGCCGCGCTGCGCGCCCAGCCGCCTGCCGCGGTCGCCGAAGCCGCGCTCGTGCCGGAACCGCCTGCCGCGTTGCCCGAACCGCCGGACGAATTCGACGACGAGGAGGACGCGGCGCCTACCGCGAAGAAAGCGCCGCACGCGAACCTACCGCAAGGGTTGGGGCTGGATGCGGACGTCACGCGGCTGCAGAATGTTGGACCCGCGTACGCCAAGAAATTGCAGCGGCTCGGCGTCAACCTAGTCAGCGATTTGCTCTACCTTTACCCGCGCCGCTACGACGATTATAGCAAACTCAAGTCGATCAGCCAGTTGCTGTACGGCGAAGAGGTAACGCTGCTCTTGACGGTGGGCGAAACGCGGACGCGCGAAATCCGCGGCGGATTAACGATCACGAACGTCCTGCTCGCCGATCCGACCGGCACGATTCAAGTCGCGTTCTTCAATCAGCCGTGGCTGCAGCAGCAGTTGAAATCGGGACGCCGCATTGTCATCAGCGGCAGCGTCGATCAGCACCTGGGGCATCTAACGCTAAAAAAGCCGGAATGGGAACCGCTCAGCAAGGAATTGCTCCACACCGCGCGCATCGTCCCAGTCTATCCGCTGACCGAAGGGATCACCAACCGCTGGCTGCGCCGCCTCATCAACAGCGTGGTGGAATTCTGGGCTGCCAAGGTCGCCGATCCGCTGCCGGAATCGATCCGCACGCCGGCGAAGTTGCTCGACCTGACCACCGCGCTGCGCGAGGTTCATTTCCCGACCGCCTTCGAGAAAATGGAAGCGGCGCGGCGGCGGCTGGCGCTCGAAGAATTTCTGTACATCCAGATCGGCGTGCTGCGCCAGCGCCGCAAGTGGCGCGAGGTTCCCGGCAAGGCGCTGCCCGTCGACACCGCGCTCGTTTCCAATTTCCTCGCGGCGCTGCCCTTCCAGTTGACCGGCGCGCAGCAACGCGCGATGAACGACATTCTGGGCGACATTCAGCGGACGCAGCCGATGAGCCGCCTGCTGCAAGGCGATGTCGGCTCCGGCAAGACGGTGGTCGCGGCGGCAGCAATGCTGGCGGCGGTGGCGAACGGCGCGCAAGCCGCATTGATGGCGCCAACCGAAATTCTGGCGGAACAACATTTCAAGACGCTCTCGAAAATTTTCGAGACGCAAACCCAGCCGCCGCGCGTCGCGCGCTTGATCGGCAGCATGAAGAATCGCGAGAAGGACCAAGTGCGCGCGCAGATCGCGGCGGGCGAGATCGATATCGCGGTGGGCACGCACGCGCTGATTCAGGAAGACGTACAGTTCAAGGAACTCGCGCTGGCGGTCATCGACGAACAGCACCGCTTCGGCGTCGAACAGCGCGGCACGATTCGCGCCAAGGGCTACAATCCGCACATCCTCGTGATGAGCGCGACGCCGATTCCGCGCACACTGGCGCTCACGGTCTATGGCGATCTCGATTTGTCGATCATCGACGAGATGCCGCCGGGACGCCAAGAGATCAAGACCAAGTGGCTGGAGCCGCGCGAGCGCGAGCGCGCGTATGCGTTCATCCGCAACCAGGTGCAGGAAGGACGGCAGGCGTTCGTCATCTGCCCGCTCATCGAAGAATCCGAAAGCATCGACGCGAAAGCCGCGGTGGAAGAGTACGAGCGGCTGGGCAAGCAGGTTTATCCGGATTTGCATGTGGGGCTAATTCACGGTAAACTGCGTTCTGGCGAGAAAGAAGAAACGATGAACGCGTTCCGCGATCACGCGGTCGACATTCTGGTGGCGACTTCCGTCGTGGAAGTGGGCATCGACGTGCCGAACGCGACGGTGATGCTGATCGAAGGCGCGGATCGTTTCGGGCTGGCGCAATTGCACCAGTTCCGCGGGCGCGTCGGACGCGGCGAGCATCAATCGTACTGCTTGCTGCTGGCGACCAAGTCCGGCGCGACGAGCGACGAGCGGCTGCGCGTGATCGAATCGACGCAGGACGGGTTCCGCCTCGCGGAAGAGGACTTGAAGCTGCGCGGACCGGGCGAATTCTTTGGGACGCGGCAGTCCGGCTTGCCGGATTTGAAGATCGCCAAACTCAGCGACGTCAAGATTTTGGAAGAAGCGCGGACGGTGGCGCAGGAATTGTTTGAGCGTGACCCGGAGCTGAAACAGCCCGAGCACCACTTGTTGGCGGCTAAAGTCAACGAATTCTGGAAAAGCAAAGGGGACCTCAGTTGATCACTGCGCTCTATCCCGGCTCGTTCGACCCGATCCATTACGGTCATATCGATATCGCCAAGCGCGCGGCAACCTTGTTCGACAAATTGATCTGGGCAGTCTACGACCGTCCGCTCAAGAACTTGATGTTCACGACCGAGGAACGGCTCGCGTTCATGCGCGAGGCGGCGAAAGATACGCCGAACATTGAAGTCATTTCTTACAACAGTCTCACCGTAGAATTCGCGCGGCGGATGGGCGCCAAGGCGATGGTGCGCGGACTACGCGTGACGTTCGATTTTGATGTCGAGTACCAGACCGCGCTGACCAACCGCGAGCAAGCCGAAGAGATCGAAACAGTCTGCTTGATCACGACGCTCAAGTATGCGTTTGTCAGTTCGTCGATCCTGAAAGAAGTTGCCTTTGCGGGCGGGCGCATCAACGGCATGGTGCCGCCCTACGTTGAAGCCGCGCTGCGGAAACGTCTCGCGCTGCTGGGTGACGACGGCGGCGACAAGATCAAACAGGTTTCGTTGCAGGAATAGAAATTGGAAAGGGGATGATAGCCATCGACATCTTATACCTGGTCGACCGCTTGGAAGCCCTGCTCGTCAAGGGGTGGCGCGTTCCCCTGACGTCCAAGTCGATGCTCGACGAAGATGAATTTCTCGACATCATCGATCAAATGCGGATTGCGATCCCTGAAGAGATCAAGCAGGCAAAAAAGATCGTGCAAGAACGCGACCGCGTGATCGCGCAGGCGCAAGAAGAAGCGCAGCGCATTGCGGCAATGGCGCAAGAGGATGCCGCGCGCTTGACCAACGAGCACGCCGTCACCAAAGCCGCCGAGTCGCACGCGGCGGAGGTCGAAGCGGAAGCGCAGGCGTCGGCGGCGCAGATTCGCAAAGGCGCGGACGCGTACACGGCGCAAGCGCTGTCGGATCTGCAAGCGCGCCTGGAACAGCTGGCGCAACAGGTCGCGTCGCTCCAGACCCAGGTCTATAACGGCTTGAACTTTATTTCGGAACAGACTCCGAGCGCCACGCCGGAAAATCCAAACCACGATCAGAACATTTCTTGACACATTCGTCGTCTTGCCTATAATGTCGGCGTTGCGTCGTTCAACGCAACCCTGGAAGTAGGTCATGCAATTCAATGTAGCCCAGCTCGTGAAGGGCGAGATTGGGGAAATCCGACAGTACACCCTGCACGAAGATATCGGCACGCTTGACCCCGGTGTAATTCCGTCCAGCGCGCTGGACGGCAAAATCCAAATGCTTCGGACCGCCGATGGCGTCTTGGTCACCGGCAACTTGCACGCTTCGGTAGAACTGGTTTGCTCGCGGTGCGCGGAACTTTTCTCGCTGCCGCTTCGCTTCACCGTGGAGGAAGAATTTCGGCCTACGATTGACATCCTCACGGGCGCAAGTTTGCCGCTGCCAGAGGACGACGAGCCCGCGACGCGAATCGACGAGCGCCACCTCATCGATCTGACCGAAGTGATTCGACAGAACCTGCTGCTAGCAATTCCGCCCAACCCGATCTGCCGGTCCAGGTGCGCGGGATTGTGTCCGGTCTGCGGACAAAACTGGAACGACGGACCGTGCGACTGCCGGCAGGACGACATCGACCCGCGCCTTGAAGTACTCAAACAGCTGCTCGACGACTAAACTCGAAAGGACTATTGAACGACCATGCCTCCTCTACCTAAACGGAAACTATCGAAGGGACGCCGCGATCGCCGGCGCAGTCACCTCGCGATGAAACCGGCGCATCTCGTGGCTTGCCCGAACTGCCACAAGCCGCGTCTGCCTCACCACGTGTGCCCGTATTGCGGACACTACGAAGGCGAAGAGGTCTTCACCGTCAAGCAGAAACCCGCCAAGAAGACTTAGACTTGATCGACCGTGACCCGCTCGTCAGGGCACTCCGCTGAAATGATGGGGTCTGGCTGACCCTCGCGCGAGCGCGGCACGCCAGGTCCTTTTATTTATGATAAAATGAAAACTGCTTTCGTTTTTCCCGGACAGGGATCGCAATACGTCGGGATGGCGCAAGACTTGGCTGCCACCTACCCGGCAGCGCTGGCGCTATTTGAGCAAGCCGACCAGGCGCTCGGTCTGGCGCTCTCGCAGCTCTGCTTTAGCGGTCCCGAAAATATGTTGACCGATACGATCAACGCGCAGCCCGCGCTGCTGACGCACAGCATTGCGGCGCTGCGCGTGCTGCAATCGCTCCAGCGCGGCGAGACGCCCGCGTTCGTCGCCGGGCACTCGCTGGGCGAGTACTCCGCGCTGGTCGCCGCCGAGGTGATGGAATTTACCGACGCGCTGATGCTCGTGCGCGAGCGCGGCAGGGTGATGAAAGACGCCGGCGCGAGAACGCCCGGCGCGATGGCAGCCGTCATTGGCATGGACGACGCCGCGCTCGAAGCGGTGTGCCGCGAAGCCGGCGCGCAGATCGCGAATTACAATTCGCCGGGGCAGGTCGTGATGACCGGCAGCATCGACGCGTTGGAGCGCGCGATGACGCTGGCAAAGACGCGCGGCGCGCGCCGCGTCCTGCCGCTTTCGGTCAGCATCGCCTCGCACTCGCGGCTAATGGAACCCGCCGCGCGCGAGTTTGAGCGCACCGTCGCGCAGACGCCAATGCGCGCGCCGAAGGTGCCGGTGATTTCCAACGTCACCGCACGCCCGCTGAGCAGCGTTGATGATATCCGCCGCGAACTGATCGCGCAGCTGACCTCATCCGTGCAATGGGTAAGGTCGATCGAGTATATCGTCGCGCAAGGCACGACGAATTTTGTCGAGCTGGGACCGAAAGACGTGCTCGCTGGACTAATTCGCCGCATCGATAAGAACGCGCACGCGGTCAGCGTCGGCGATGTGGCGAGCGTGAAGGCGTTTGGGGGCTAAGCGAATCTGGTTGGCAAGGCGCAAGGAGAGAAGATGATTGATCTCACCGGCAAAGTAGCACTCGTCACCGGCGCGTCGCGCGGGATCGGACGCGCGTGCGCCATCAAGCTCGCGTCGCTTGGCGCGAAGGTCGTCGTGAACTACAACAAGAACGCCGGCGCGGCAGACCAAGTCGTCGCCGAGATCAAGCAGAATGGCGGTGAAGCCATCGCCGTCCAAGGCGATGTGAGCCAATTCGCCGCCGCGCAGAACACCGTCAAAGCCGCCATCGACGCGTACGGTCGTCTCGATATTCTGGTGAACAACGCGGGGACAACACGCGACAATCTGCTCGCGCTGATGAAGGAAGAGGATTTCGACATCATCATCGCACAAGATTTGAAGAGCGTGTTCAATTGCAGCAAAGCCGCGCTGCGGCAGATGATGAAGCAGAAATACGGGCGTATCGTCAACATGACCTCCATCGCCGGCGTGGTGGGCAATCCGGGACAGACCAATTACTCCGCGGCGAAAGCCGGCATTATCGGTTTCACCAAAGCCATGGCGAAGGAATATGGCAGCAAGAATATCGCGGTCAACGCCGTCGCGCCGGGCTACATTCCCACCGACTTGACGAACGTGCTGCCGGATGAGATCAAAGCCGGCATCGTCAAGCTGACCGCGTTCGGGCGCATGGGCACGCCGGAAGAGGTCGCAAACGCGGTGGCGTTCCTCGCCTCCGACGAAGCGAGTTACATCAGCGGTCAAGTGGTGGCGGTCGATGGCGGGATGACGTAGAGGCGAGACGGGAGAGCAAGATGGAAGAAAACCTGGGAACAGTTACAATTGCGCCGGAAGTTCTGCTCGCGCTGGTACGACTCACCGCGCTGGCAACGCCGGGCGTTGCCGCGTTATCGCCGGAGAATCCGAGCGGCGTGCACCGGCTCTTCAGCGGCAAAATGAGTGAGGGCATTCGCATTACGCTGGCAGACCACACCGTCTCCATCGATCTTTATGTCGTCGCGGAACCGGACGTGCAAATGCTTCCGCTGGGGCAATTGTTGCAGCACGAAGTCAGCCGCGCGATCCAAGACGTCGTGGGGATGCCCGTCCACGAGATCAACGTTCACATCGACGATGTCGCTGACCGCCGCGCGAGCGAAGCGATGTAACCGGGGGATTTGTGAGAATTCGACGCCAGGCGCGCGCGCTTGCCTTGAAGGCGCTCTTTGAAATCGACTGCGTGGGGCACCAGCCCGAACCCGTGCTCGAGTATTTGATTTCAGATGAGAATCTGCCGACCGAAGGCGCGGAATTCGCGCACGCCCTCGTGAGAGGCGTGACCGCACACCGGGCGAAGCTCGATGAGATCATCCGGCAGCACGCGCCGGAATGGCCCGTCGACCAACTCGCGACCATCGACCGCAACATTCTCCGGATCGCGTTGTATGAACTGCAATACTCTGATGACGTGCCGATCAAGGTCGCGATCAATGAAGCGGTGGAGCTGGCGAAACTTTTCGGAAGCGATACCGCGGCGCGTTTTGTGAACGGCGTCCTCGGCGCGTTCCTGGTGCGGCACCCCGCCGGCGAACTGCGACATTAGCGATGAGCACCGAATTGCAACGCGCCGCGGAAGAACATTTCAACCGCGGCAATTCTTTTGATGAGAGCGGTTACGCCGAACGCGCCGTCACGGAATGGCAGCAAGCGGCTGAACTCGACCCGGACCACGCGGGGGCGCATTACAATCTCGGCATCGCGTACGCGGACGCCGGCGCGACGGAACTCGCGATCAACGAACTGCGCGAGGCGCTGCGGCTCGAACCGTTCGACCCCGACGCGCGACGCGAGCTAGCCGAGGTCTATTTGGAAGCCGACCGCATTGACGCGGCGACCGATCAGCTACGGCAAATCCTGACGATTGCGCCGGGGGATGGGCAAGCCGCGCATCGACTGGCGGAGATTTATCTCGACCACGCGATGATCGATCAAGCCGCCGGCGCGCTGGAAGCCGGCGCGATGCTAGAGGAAGACGCCGACCTGTGGTTCCGCCTCGGCAACGCGTACGAACACGACCAGCGCCGCGATGACGCGATCCTCGCGTATCGCCGCGCGTTGGTCGCACAGCCAAGCCACGGCGAGGCATACGCAGCGTTACAGCGTTTCCACGTTCCAATCGAAGAGCCGCCGGATCAAGACGAAGATTGGTAGGAATGATCTTGAGCCGCAAAGAGCGCAAAGGTCACAAAGGTTCAGAAATTTTATTTCTTTGCGTTCTTTGCGGTTAAGATTGTTTGGTTTCGGCTTGTCCGAGTTAGGATTCTGGAGAAGAAACAATCATGCCAAAAGACACTGTCGTCATCATGGGCGCTGCGGGGCGCGATTTTCACAACTTCAACGTCTACTTTCGCGACAACCCCGCCTACGACGTGGTCGCGTTCACCGCGACGCAAATCCCCAACATCGAAGGGCGCGTCTACCCGGCAGTCCTCGCCGGTTCGTTGTACCCTATCGGAATTCCGATTCATCCTGAATCAGATTTACCGGGACTCATCAAACAATATAAAGTCACTCAGGTTGTTTTTGCATACAGCGATGTCTCGCACGAAACGGTAATGCACCGCGCGTCGGTCGCCCTCGCCGCGGGCGCGGATTTCCGGCTGATGGGACCCCGCGCGACGATGGTGAAATCGACCAAGCCGGTCGTCGCGATCTGCGCGGTGCGCA
>JBBIJS010000055.1:0-8920 GCA_037445855.1 Chloroflexota bacterium
CTGCTGCTCGGCGCAGGGCTGGCGAGTTTGCTTTCACTCGCGCGGCGGAAAAATATTTTCACGCGCAGCATCGCGGTCGCGTTTTCACTTTTAGCTTTTGGCTTTTTACTTTTCAGCTCGGCGTATGCTGATTCCAACGCGTACTTTGATCCCGCGTTCACCAAAGCCAGCTTCCGCGACGTCGCGCGCTATATCGACGATCACATCGCGCCGGACGAGGCGATCATCCTGACGAGCGGACACATGTTCCCTGCGTTCAACTATTACTATCGCGGCGACGCGCCGACGATTCGCTTGCCGGATGATCCGACGCTCAACACCGATCACGTCCTGGGTTACGATACCGCGAATGTCTTGAACCAAACGCTCGCCGGTAAGCGCGGCGCGTGGGTGGTGCTGTGGCAGGACGAGGTCGTCGATCCGAACGGCTTTGTGCCGATGCTCCTCTCGTCGCGCGGCACAGAGCAAAAGATCGCGGACACGAATTTCTATCAGGTGCGCTTGCGTCACTGGACGCTGCCTACCGACGCGCGCTTTTCGGCGCAGCCAGCGCCGGCGGTGACACACGCAGCGAATTTCAAAAACCAGGTCAAGTTACTTGGCTTTGATTCGCCGGCGTCCACGCCCGCCGATGTCGGCGCATCGTTCAATCTGTACTGGCAGTCGCTCGACACGTTCACGGACGATTACTACGTCGCGCTGCGCGTGCTGGACGCCGCCGGCAATTTGTGGGGCAAGCAGGATCGCCGCCCGGCGGGTTACAATTATCCGACGCTGCGTTGGAAGAAAGGCGAGAATCTTTTTGGCGCGTACACCGTGCCGCTGCTTGCCGGCGCGCCGGCGGGCGATTACTTTATCGAGGTGACCTTTTACACCAAAGCCGATGAACGCGGACTCGACGTGCTTGCGCCGAACGGCGCGCCGCTGGGCAAAACGGTGAAGATCGGTCCGATTCCGGTTTTGCCGGCGGAAAAGCCGGCGACGTTCCTATCGCTCAACATCCAAAACACGATCAGCCAACCGATCGGACCGTTCACGCTGCTCGGCTATCAACTCGGACGCGACACGGCGAGCGCGGGCGAATCGATTCCGCTGACGCTCTTCTGGCGCGCCGATGCCGCGCCGGCGAAAGATTACGCGCTGCGCGTCCAGTTCGGCGCTGTGCTGTCCGATCCGCTGCCGCTGGCGAACGCGCAATTTTCCACGTCGCAGTGGCGCGCCGGCGAAATCGTGCGCGCGCAATACGCCATCGCGATTCCGGCGACCGCGTCGCCGGGCGCGGCGAATCTGCGCGTCGTCTTGAGCGATGGCGCCGCGCTTGATCTTGCGCCGTTCACGATTGAAAAGACCGACCGCGTGTTCGTAAAACCTGCTGTTCAAGTCGAACAAGCCGCCAATTTTGGCAATCTTATCGGATTTGTTGGTTACGCTTTGCCAACAACCGTGAAACCAGGTGAAACCCTGAAACTGGTTTTGTACTGGCAGGCGCGCGGCAAGATGACCAAGCCCTACACCGTTTTCGTGCATCTGCTCGGCAGCGACGGCAAGCCCATCGCACAGCGGGACGCGCAGCCGCTCAACGGCGCGCGCCCGACGACCGGCTGGGTGGCGGGCGAATACCTCACCGATCCGTACGATCTGACGATCAAACCGGACACTGCGCCGGGCAATTACCCAATCGAAATCGGTTGGTACGACGCCAAAGACCCGGCCTTCGCGCGTCTGCAGGTGTTGGACGACGCCGGCGCGCTGGCGGGAGATCGCGTGATTCTCAGAACCAGTGTGACCGTCCAATAATTGCATCGCCCAACGAACCAACGATGAAACCAAGTATCAGCGTTTTCTTTCCCTGCTACAACGACGCGGGCACGATTGCCGCGATGGTGATCCGCGCGATGCAAACGCTGCGCGAGATCACCGACAACTACGAAGTCATCGTTGTGAACGATGGCAGCGTCGACGACTCGCCGCAAATTCTCAGCGAGCTGTCGCGCATCCTGCCGTCTGAGTTCCGTTCGATCACGCATACGAAGAACGCTGGCTACGGCGGCGTGCTGCGCGCCGGAATTGCCGCTGCAAAGAAAGAGTGGATTTTCTACACCGATGGCGACGCGCAGTACGACGCGCGCGAGTTGAAACTGCTCGTCGGGAAAATCTCCGCCGATGTGGATTTCATCAACGGCTGGAAGATCAAGCGACGCGATCCATTCCACCGCATCGTGATTGGCGTCCTCTACCAATATTTTATGAAACTGCTGTTCGGATTAAAGATTCGCGACGTAGATTGCGACTTTCGGCTGATGCGCCGCGAGATTTTCGATGTGGTGCAATTGGAGTCGAACACCGGCACGATCACATTCGAGATGGTCAAGAAGGTGCAGGACGCGGGCTATCGCTTTGCCGAGGTGCCGGTGCATCACTATTACCGGCAGTACGGCGAGTCGCAGTTCTTCAACTTGACGCGCGTCGGCGCGACGTTGGGCCGCGTCTTGCATTGGTGGTGGCGGCTCGTCGTGAAGAAAGAGGCGGTCAAGGAATATCGCGCGCAGCGAGCGGCGCAGATCGCGCGCAAGGCGAAGGCAACGCCCGGGTGAGAACGATGATCGATAGCGCAGTGACGACACTGCACAAAACAAGATCGCCGCAAGAGATCATCGATCTGTTCAACGCGAAAGGGATCGATGCGGACTGGTCGTTCGTACAAGCCAAGCCGTCTGATACCAGCAAATGGACGCACGGCTACCACCGCTACCCGGCGAAATTCATCCCGCAGTTAGTCGAGCGCCTGTTCGACGAATACTTGCCGCCGCGCGACGCGCGGATTAATGATCCGTTCATGGGCTGCGGCACGACGATCGTCAGCGCGATCTCGCGCGGTTTTTCCGCCAGCGGCACGGACGTCAACCGCATCGCGTTTCTGATTACGAAAGTCAAAGCCACGCCGATTGAGCCGGAGTACCTTGGCAAGAAAATTGATGGGCTGCTCGCCGCGCTAAAAGACGTAAGCATCGAGCCGGCGATTCCACAGAATCACATCGAGCGAATCAAGTATTGGTTCAGCGACACGAGCACTGCAGACCTGGGCAAAATACTGTGCGCGATCCAGCGCGAGAGCGACCCGGCAATTCGAGATTTCTTTCTCGTCGCGTTCAGTCACATTTTGAAGACTTGTTCGATCTGGCTGCAAGGCAGCACCAAACCGACGCGCGATCCGAACAAAAAGCCGGTCAAGCCCTTCGACACGCTGCGGCGGCGCTTGCGCAAGATGCAGCGCGGCAACGCGGCGTTTTACGATATCGTTCCTCAGCAGACGCGCGAGCGGCTCAACGAATACTTGCAGATCAAGATCGGCGACGCGCGGCAGCAAGCCGCGCCGGACGCGTCGGTCGATCTCGTCGTCAGCTCCAGCCCGTACGTGACCAGCTACGAGTACGCCGACCTGCATCAGCTCTCGACCATCTGGCTTGATTTCGCGGACGACCTATCGGACTACCGCAAAGAATTTATCGGCACTTCCTACAAATCGTCTGACGCGAGCAAGCCGCGGAGCGAGATCGCGCGCGACATTGTTCAGAGAATGTCGGACGCCAGCGCGAAGATGGCGCGCGAAGTCGAAACGTTTTTCGCGGACATGCAAGAAGTGTTCGACGAAAGCTATCGCATCCTGAAACCGGGCGGACGCTGTTGCTACGTGATCGGCAACACAAAATTGAAAGGCGTCGACCTCCTCAACGCGGAAGCGTTCGCGGACAGCTTGCAGCACGCGGGGTTCGCGCTCGACCGGCTCATCAAGCGCGAAATCCCGTCCAAGATTCTGCCGCAAAAGCGCGACAAGAAGACAGGTCGTTTCGCGAGCAACCGGGATGCGGACACGGAAGCGTACCCGATTGAGTACGTTGTGATTGGATTGAAGTAAGCAGCGGTTGAAAACCGCCGCCTAATGTGCAGGAAACCCGCAAAGCGGGTTTGGCACCCAATAGCCGTCGGATTCATCCGATGGCAGGGCTGAAAGTTCACCATCGGACTATGGATTACAAAACCAATCTGACCAATGCAGACTGTCTCATCACCGGCGGACTCGGCTTCATCGGCTCAAATCTCGCACGGCGGCTCGTCGAACTCGGCGCACGCGTGACACTCGTCGATTCGCTCATCCCGGAGTACGGCGGCAACCAGTTCAATATCGCCGGCATCGAGGACCAGGTGCGCGTCAACATCGCCGACGTGCGCGACGAGTACTCGATGGACTATCTCGTGCAGGGACGCGACTTTCTCTTCAATCTCGCGGGACAGACCTCGCACCTCGATTCGATGAGCGATCCGTACACCGATCTCGAAATCAACTGCCGCGCGCAGCTTTCGATCCTTGAAGCGTGCCGCAAGCAAAACCCGCGCGTCAAGATCGTCTACACCAGCACGCGCCAGATGTACGGCAAGCCAGACTATTTGCCGGTCGACGAGCGCCACCTGGTTCATCCAACCGACGTGAACGGCATCAACAAGATGGCGGGCGAGTGGTATCACATCGTCTACAACAACGTCCACCACGTCCGCGCGGTCTCGCTCCGCATGACGAACACGTACGGACCGCGGATGCGCGTGAAAGACGCGCGCCAGACCTTCCTCGGCGTTTGGATCAAACAACTAATCGACGGCAAGCCGATTGAAATCTGGGGCGATGGGATGCAGATTCGCGATTTCAATTACGTGGACGATGCGATCGACGCGATCCTGCTCGCGGCGACGACGGACGACGCGTTCGGACAGATCTTCAATCTCGGCAGCGACGAGACGATCAACCTGCGCGATCTCGCCGCACTGTGCGTCGAGGTCAACGGTGGCACATCCCCTTCAGGGGACGGCGGCGAATACAAGATCATCCCATATCCCGCCGACCGCAAACCGATCGACATCGGCGACTATTACGCGGACTATCGCAAGATTCGCGGCAAGTTGGGCTGGCAGCCGCGCGTGAATCTGCGCGAAGGATTGAAGCGGACGCTGGAATTCTATCGCGCGAATAAAGAGAAATATTGGTAGGGGCGAGGCATTTGCCTGACCACGCCTTTGTCAAATCAAGGTTGGTATAGACCAAGCAAGCGTTCATCTCAGTTTCACTTTGGCAAATGCCTCGCCCCTACGCGGAAAAAACAATGATTCCATTCTTCGATCTCACGAAACAATACGAATCGATCAAACCTGAAATTGACGCCGCGACCGCGCGCGTGCTCAAGGGCGGCTGGTTCATTCTCGGACCGGAAGTTGCCGCGTTCGAAAAAGAGTTCGCCGCCTACAGCGGCGCGGCGCACGCGATCGGCGTTGGCTCGGGCACGGAGGCGCTGCACCTCGCGCTGCTCGCGCTGGGCGTCGGCGCGGGCGATGAAGTGATTACGGTACCGAACACCGCGGTCGCAACGGTCGCCGCCATCGAGCTGACCGGCGCGCGCGCGGTGCTGTGCGACGTGCGCCCAGATTCAATGCTGATCAATGTCGAGCAACTCGAGCGCGCGATCACGCCGCGCACGAAGGTCATCATCCCGGTGCATCTTTTCGGACAGAGCGCCGACCTCGATCCGATTCTCGAACTCGCACGTACGCACGCTCCGCGCATTTTCGTGCTCGAAGACTGCGCGCAGGCGCACGGCGCAACGTATCGCGGCAAGCGCGTCGGCGCGTACGGCGACATCGCCGCGTTCAGTTTCTATCCGACGAAGAATCTGGGCGCGTACGGCGACGGCGGCGCGATCGTCACGAATAACGTAGCGCTCGCCGAGCGCGTGAATCTGCTGCGGCAGTACGGCTGGCGCGAACGCTATACGAGCGACATCAAGGGCATGAACTCGCGGCTCGACGAGATGCAGGCGGCGATGTTGCGCGTGAAATTGCGCCACCTCGACGCGTGGAACGCGGCGCGGCGCGAACGCGCGGCGCTCTACACCGAACTCCTCCGCGCCGTCACGCCGCCGCGCGAGATGGCGTACGGGCAGCATGTCTATCACCTTTATGTGGTTCAATCCGCGCGCCGCGACGAGCTCGCTGAACATCTGAAGGCGCGCGGCATCGGAACGGCGATCCAATACCCGCACACGATTCACCTTCAGCCGGCGTACGCTAATCTTGGATCTCGCGAAGGCAGTTTGCCGGTTTCAGAACGACTCGCGCGCGAAATCCTGTCGCTGCCGCTGTATCCCGAACTGCCGCTCGACGAGGTGCGAACGATCGCGGGCGCCGTGAACGAATTCAAGTAAGGACGGAAGATACTTCGTCTTCCGTCCTTCGTCCGTCGTCTTTTTACTACTGTGAACAAACTGCTTGCCCGCTGGAAATCTCAACCGCGCCTTTTCGCTTACGCGACGATCTTGGGCGCGTTCTTTTTGCGCGCCTATCGCCTCGCCGATAAGAACATCTGGTGGGACGAGGGCTGGAGCGTCTGGCTGTCGCAAAAAGATTTGGGGTGGATCGCGCTGCGGACCGCCGCGGACGAGCATCCGCCGCTGCACTACTGGATGCTGCATTTCTGGAACTTGCTCGCGGGCACGGACGCGTTCGCGGGTCGTTTCATTTCGCTCGCGTTCGGCGTGCTGACGATCGCGCTGCTCTACCGCATCGGCAAGCGGGTCGGCGAGGACATCCTTGCGAAGGTTCCTTCGACTTCGCCGCGCTCCGCTCAGGACAAACCTTCGCAAGGTTTTGCGCGGGTGGGCGGGGCGTGGATCGGCGTGCTCGCCGCGCTTTTTCTCGCGACCGCGCGCTTTCATGTCTGGTGGTCGCAGGATATCAAGAATTATACGCCGTCGATTTTCTTTGCGTTCGCCGCGGTGTGGTTTGGACTAAACCTGATTTCAGATTTCAGATTTCAGATTTCAGATTTTTCTTTTCGCAATTCGATACCCGCAATTCGCAACTCTATTCTTGCCTATGCCCTCTGCGCCGCGCTGGCAATGTGGACGCATTATCTTGCCGCGCTCGTGCTGCTCGCGCTCAACCTCTACGCGCTGATAGTCATTAGTCGTTCGTTCCTAGTCGCTAGTCGTTCGCCGAGCGAACCTGTCCTCCGTCCTCCGTCTGCCGTCTTTCGCGATTGGCTCATCGCGAATCTCCTTGCCGCCGCGCTCTTCGCGCCGTGGATGTATCTGTATTTGCAAAACGCCGCCGCGTGGAGCGCCGCGCCCGCGTTCGATTTCGCCTTGTTCCTGAAACTCGTCGCCACCGTCCTGCCGCTCGGCGTGACGACCAACATCGATAACTACGCCGCGCTGACGATCGCGTTCACGGCGATTGCCGCTGTTCCAGTAATCAGTATGCTGCATTCTGTATTCAGTAAACGCAAACTGAATACTGAACCCTGGTCACTGCTGACTGAACACTGGATACTGTTTACACTCATCGTCGCGCTCCCGCCCATCCTGCTCTACGCCCTCTCGCTTACGCCGGTCTCTTTCTTCGCGCCGAAAATTCAGGCGCGCTACCTGCTCGTGCTGCTACCCGCGTATACGCTGCTCCTCGCGCTCGGCATCGCCACGCTCAAGAGATTTTCGATCTACCTCGCGCTCGCGGCGACGCTGTTCGTGCTGACCGCCAACGCGTTCGTGCTGAACGCGTATTACGCCGAGCGCCGCCTGACCGACGACTATGCGACCCTCGCCAACACGATCAATTCGTTCGCGCGGCAAGGCGATGTCGTGCTGCTCGACACGGATCAGGAATGGCCCACCTTTCTGTACTATCTGCGCGCGCCGCTCGACTGGCTCGGCGCGCCGAATGGCAAGCCGATGAACGCTGCGGATGCCGACGCGCTGACGCAGCAAGCGCGCACCCGCGGCAGCGCGGTGTGGCTCGTGACGATCCCGGACGCGCTTGCGACCGATCCGCAGCATCTGCTGGAAACGCGCCTCGCGCGCACGCTGGAAAAGCAGTACGAACGAACCGTCGGCGACAAGCGGCTCACGCTCTACGCGCCCGCGCCGCGCGATTTCGTCAATGTGGCGCGCGAGGATTTTGCGCCGCAGTACCCGCGCGCGGATCAGGTGGATGCGAGCGCGCGGCTGCTGGGATTTGATCTGCCGGTGCGCGAATTGAACGCGGGCGACACGCTGCGCCTCGTCACGTATTGGAGCACGGCGTATCCCGCGCTGGTTTCCGTGCGCCTCGGAACGCTCGTCACCGTTCCGCTGCAAATGCCGAGCGGCGCGTTGATGCGCTACGAGAATGATTTCGCGATTCCGCCGGACGCCGCGGGCGATTTCGCGGTTACGATCAATCAGAGCACGCTCGCGCGCGTACGCATCGAGCCGCGCGCGGCAAGCGCCAACGCGGTCAGCATCGCGCACCCGGTGGATTATCGCTTCGGCGACGCGCTCCATCTCGTCGGTTACGATCTGCCGATCACCCATTACCATCCCGGCGATACCGCGTCCATCACGCTTTACTGGCGCGCCGACCGCCCGATCGACCAGAGTTACACCGCGTTCGTGCACGTGCTCGGCGCGCAGTTCAATCCGGCAACGAACAATCCGTTATGGGGACAGGTGGATCGTGTGCCGCGCGAGGGCGCGTATCCGACGACCGCGTGGCTGCCGAACGAAATCGTCCCTGACGCGTATCGCGTGCCGATTGCTCCGAACGCGCCGGCGGGCACGTACCAAATCGAGATTGGGCTGTACGATCCGGCGACCGGCGCGCGCCTGCCGGTTGATCGGGGCGGTGACAGCGTGATCGTCGCGCAGATTTCGGTACAGTAGGGGTAAGGCATTCGCCAACAGGAACCGAGAACGAAATCTTGATTGGTTTATCCCAACCTCGATTTCACACAAATATTTCTTGGCGAATGCCTCACCCCTACGCGCGATTGTTTGACGAATGATGCCATTGCAGATAAACTGTATCCGTCTTCCGAGATTCTGGAGGTGGGTTTGCTCAA
>JBBIJS010000055.1:9020-13341 GCA_037445855.1 Chloroflexota bacterium
CCATTGCAGATAAACTGTATCCGTCTTCCGAGATTCTGGAGGTGGGTTTGCTCAAACGTATTCTTGCCGCCGCGGTCCTTCTCGCCGCGCTCAGCGCGTGCGCGAGCAGCGCGCTGGTCGATCAGGTCTCACTTGAGCCGGACGCGATCTCGCCGCACGCGGGCAGCACGAACGCGGCGACGTCGATTCACTATGTCGTCGCGCGCCCCGCGGCGGTTTCGATCTATCTGATCGACGCGCAGGGCGCGCGGCACGATTTCCGCAAAGACCAGCCGCGCGCGGCGGGCGCGTACGCGGCGCTCTTCAGCGGCGCGATCGACGACCGCGTCCTTCCCGATGGAAAATATCAGGTCGTCGTCGAAGCGAAAGATTCGGCGGGACAGAGCGCCACAGCAGAACAGACGCTGACGATCACCGGCGCGGACTCGACGCCGCCGGCGTTGTTGAACTATACCGTCTTTCCGGATTCGTTCACGCCGAACCAGGACGGCCTCAACGACCGCGTCACCATCCGTTACAATCTCACCAAGCCGGCGAAAGTGGACGTTTACTTGACCGATGGCACGAATCGCTACGAGGTCGCGGAAAAGAAGACGACGCTGTGCATCCAGGACGAGTTGAGCTGCGCCGGTCCGCACGAGTACGATTACGACGGCGGCATCGATCAAGGCGCGACGCCGCCGCCCAACGGCACGTACGATGCCGTGGTAGATGCGGTGGACGCGGTCGGCAATCGCACCCGCGTCGCGAAGAAACTGACGATTGCGGACGGCGGCATTCCGCGCGCGACGATCCAAAACTCCGGCGTGGATTGGTCGCCGCAAGCGCTGCCCAGTTTGATCACCGAGCCGAATGCGCTGCTCGTCCCGCTGGGCGGTACGTTGACTTTTACCGTCACGGTCGAGAACATCGGTCCCGTGCCGATTCGCACTAAGGGACCGGAGCCGGGAACAACCTACACGACCAGCGAGAATTTCAATACGAAGCAACTCTACGAAGAACCGGGCGTCTGGCGCGTCGGCGTCGATTCGGAAGGGAACAGCGTCGGTCGATCGTACCCGTATCGCTGGCAGTTGGGATCGAGCAAAGAATTAACGCACGTCACGCTGGACGGCCAGGAATATCTGTATCTGATGCCGGGTCAGCGCGTCACCGTCAGCGGCAGCGTTCGCATCATCGACAAGCCGCCGCGCATCAACGTGTATTACTGGGTCGGCTTGGTGCAGGAAGACGTGCGCATCGTCGAAGATCACGTCGAACCAAAACTCGTGACGGTGGAATATTGATTTTGTAGGGGTGAGGCATTCGCCAAGCAGTACTGGTGTGAAATCAAGGTTGGGATAAACCAATCAAGCTTTCGTTCTCCGTTCCTGTTAGCGAATGCCTCACCCCTACACGCGTCATAAATGGATCTCACCTATCTTCTGCGCGGACTCGTCATTGGTTTTTCGATTGCCGCGCCGGTCGGACCGATCGGCGTTTTGTGTATCCGGCGGACACTCGCGGACGGGCGCGCGTCCGGCTTGGTCTCCGGGCTGGGCGCGGCGTCGGCGGACGCGTGTTATGGCTTCGTCGCCGCGTTCGGGCTGACGTTCATCTCAACTTTCTTGATCGATCAGAAACTGTGGCTGCATCTGCTCGGCGGCGGATTCCTCTGCTATCTCGGTGTCCAGACGTTTCGCGCGCCGCCGGCAGCGCCAGCGCAGACGTCAAAAACGGAAAACCCCAGTCTCGTCGCGGCGTATACCTCCACGGTGTTTCTCACGCTCACCAATCCGATGACGATTATTTCTTTCGCCGCGATTTTCGCCGGGCTGGGACTCGCCGGCGCGCGCGGCGACTATGCGGCGGCAGCGATTCTCGTGGTCGGAGTTTTTCTCGGTTCCGCGGCGTGGTGGCTGCTGCTCAGCGGCGCTGTCGCGCTCTTGCGATCAAGAATCGATTTGCGCGCGCTGCAATGGGTGAATCGGATTTCGGGCGGCGTCATCGCGGCATTTGGTTTGATCGCGCTCGCCAGTTCGATGGCGTGAGGAATGTCGCTATCCCGTTTCAGCGAAAGAGAAACACGCGGCTCGCTTCGAGTCGCGTGTTTCTTTTGTGAATCCCCACTGAGGTTACGGCGTTGGAGTGGGCGCCGCGGTCGAAGTTGGCGCTGGGGTTGAGGTCGCGGTTGCCGTCGGACTTGCGGTCGGCGTGGGCGTTGGCGGAGGCGGCAGCGGTTTGTAGCCGGCAAAACTGAGATCGTCAAAATTCAGCAGCATCTCGCGCGCGCCGATCGCCCATTTCTTCCACGCGCGGAAATAGACGGTGAGCGTATCGCTCGGCGCAAAGATGACGTAGGTGAACGAATTGATCTTGGTCGGCGATGAGCGATAGTCGACGTGTCCCCACGGCAGCGTCTGCCAATTGTCCACGGCGTTCCACGCGCTGCAATCCGGCGTCGCGCCTTGCGAATAGCCCCACTGCCCCACGTAACTCCAATCGTCCAGATGGATCGGATTCTCCACTTCGCTGACGCGCAGGAGTCCGTTGCCGGTGACATAGTACGATGCGCCCGGCGTCAGTCCGGTCACGACCTGGCAGATGCCGGCATAGCGATCCGCTTCTTGGTACGGGTCGCCGATGCCGTACATCGTCGTATTGATCTCAAGGAGTTGCGAATGTTGCCCGCTGGTCGCGACCGCCGCCCAGGTATCGTCGTACGGCACCTCAAAGACATCGCGTCCGCCGTTGTTGAAAAAATTCCAGCTGTTGGCGACCGCGCCGCCGACAAAGCCGCTTTCGAAATCGCCATTCTTGAAAAACTGGACGATCGGCGTCACGCTGAGCGTGCTGGTCACGGTCGTCGTCATGCCCATTTCATTCAGCGCTTCAACGCGCAGCGTGTGCGTGCCGGAAATCGTCGGCGTCCATGCAAAGTCGATCTGCTTCGTCAGCGGTCCCTCCGTGTACGTCACGCCCGCGGCAAGTTGGTCGTTATCGTAGAGTGTGATCTTGGGCAAGCCGATCGCGTCGGACGCGGTCACGCGCACCGGGAACGGCTTGGTCGTGTAGACCAGCGTGGGCCACGTCACAGCGAGTTTCGGCGCGGTGCTGTCGGTGGGCAATTGACCGACGAGACTGATGGCGTCCAAGTTCACGAACAGGTCGCGCGAATAGGTTGGAAATTTTTTCAGCGCACGAATGAACAGCGTGATCTTGTTCGTCGGCGCGATGAACTCCGCGGCGAAATCGGAAATCGGACCTGGCTTTTGCCAATCATACGTATTCTGCCACGGCACGTCTTTCCACGCGACGCTGCCCCAATCGCTCCCGCCGTTCGGGTCGATGCCCCACTGGACGATGTACGCCCAGTTGTTCATGTCCGGGTCGCTGGGCAGGACGCGTAACATTCCGTGCAGCGTCAAGGTGTACGGCGCTCCCGCGACGACGGAGACGGTCTGATAAATCCCGGCGTACCGTTCTGGCTCGGTGACGAAATAGTTCATCGTGCTGACTTCGATCAACTGCGAATGTTTGCCATCGTAATTGAACGCGGGCGAGCGATCATCCTGGAAGTGATAGAACGCCGAGCCGCCGTTGTTGAAGCCAACCCAGTTCGTGCCGACGCCGTTGCCGTCAAAGCCCTCTTCGAACGAACCGTTGCTCAAGCGCTCGCCGTAACCGCCGGCAGTGATCGTCGTCGCGGTGAAAGCCAGAGCGAGCGTGAAGAAGAGCGCGCTACAGAGCGCGCGGGACAAAGTCAAATGCCGAGTGATTAGATGCACAGTTGCCTCCGTGAGTAGAGAGGAGAAATGAAAGAGGAAAGAGGAAAGAGGAGAGGGAGAGCGCGGTCTTTCCTCTTTCATCTTTCATCTTTTGCCTTTAGTCGCGCGCGCTGCTTTTCCTCGTACACCTCGCGCGCTTTTTCCGGCAGGACGCGGCCCACATAGCGCGAGCGCGTGCGTCCGCCTTCCTTCCAGTAGGCGTACCAGTACGGACCGTGCGGGCAGCGCGTGCAGTTCGTCTTGCCGCAGCGGACGGTTTCGTAGCGAAACGTAATCGAGCCAAACGATTGCTGCGCGTGTACCGCCGGGCGCGGCATACTCGCGCGGCGCTCTTGCACCACGCGGTGCAGCCGCTCGTCGATCTCGCGCAGCTGTTGGATCTCTTTGTCGCTTAACTGGACTAGGGGGCTAGGTTTCTTTGAGCGCGGCATTGTTTAAACCATCGAGGGATGCGAAACATTCCACCCGGGAACACTCCGGCGTTTGTTTCGTGCTTAGGTAACTGACCGCATTATACCACGCGTTACCTAAGAGGTCAAGCGCGGCGTTGGCGC
>JBBIJS010000056.1:0-8030 GCA_037445855.1 Chloroflexota bacterium
CGCTGGCGCGCTAGAGAGCGCTGGCTCCTCACCGAATATGTGATGTACTGCGTCTACCAGTCAGGAGAACTCATGAAAGCACTCGCATTCTACGAGCACGGCGGAATCGACAAACTGCAGATCGTGGATTTGCCCAAGCCAATGATTGGACGCGACGATGTGCTAATTAGCGTCAAAGCCATCGCGCTGAATCATCTCGATCTTTTTGTTCGCAACGGCTCGCCGGCGCTGAAATTGCCGCTGCCGCACATTCCCGGGTCGGACGTCTCCGGCGTCATCGCGGAAGTCGGCGCGAATGTCGCTGACCTGAAAGTGGGGCAGCGCGTCGCGGTCAATCCCGGCTTGTCGTGCGGGCGCTGCGAGTTCTGCATCGCCGGCGAAGAGAGTTTGTGCGCTGAGTTCAAAATTCTCGGTGAGCACCTCACCGGCGGCGCGGCGGAATTTGTGTGCGTGCCGGCGGTGAACGTCCTGCCGATGCCTGATAGCATTTCGTTCGAAGAGGCGGCGGCGGCGGCGCTGGTTTTCCTGACGGCGTGGCGGGCGCTGATTTCGCGGGCGCGCCTGCGCGCGGGCGAAGACGTGCTCATCCTCGGCGCGGGCGCGGGCGTCGCGACGGCGGCGATTCAGATTGCGAAGAAAGCCGGCGCGCGCGTGTTCGTCACCTCGTCGAGCGACGACAAGCTGCAAAAAGCAAAGCAGATTGGCGCGGATGTGCTGATCAACTACGCGACGCAGGAGTGGGACCGCGAGGTGTTCAAGCAAACGAACAAGCGCGGCATCGACGTGGTGTTTGAATCGGTTGGCGCGGCGACGTGGCTCAAATCGATTCGCGCGCTCAAGCGCGGCGGGCGCATGGTCGTGATCGGCGCGACGAGCGGACCGAATCCGCAAGAAGAGATCGGCTACATTTTTTGGAAGCAGATCGAGATCATCGGCTCGACGATGGCGAGCCAGAGCGAATTCCGCGAGGTGATGAAGCTGGTCTTTCGCGGCGAACTCAAGCCGATCATTGATGTGGTGCTGCCGCTCGAACGCGCGCGCGAGGCGCACGCGCGGCTGGAGCAGGGCGAACAGTTCGGGAAGATTGTATTGACGATCTAGCCAAGGATTGAACCGCAAAGGGCGCAAAGAACGCAAAGGAAAACAGGCAGGTTCTTCTTCGTGTCCTTCGCGGCTTTGCGGTGGAATTAGTGTTTGTGATGAAAACAATTCTTGCTCTTGTGCCCGACCTCATGTTCAGCACGCGCATTGAGGACGCGGCGAAATATCTCGGCTATCAAGTTCATTCGCTCCACGCGGGCGATGATTTCGACGCGGCAGTCGCGCGCGAACGACCGGCGCTCGTCATCGTCTCGCTGGATACGGCAGAGTGGGAACGCGCGGTCACCGCGGCGAAACGCGGCGGCGCGCGCGTGCTCGCGTTCGGATCGCACAAGGATGTCAGCGTGATGCGCGCCGCGCAAGCCGCGGGCTGCGATCAAGTGGTGGCGCGTTCGCGGCTGGCGGCGGAGTTGCCGAATTTGTTGAAGAAGCACGCGGAATGACCGAGGTCGCTTTCAGGTGATCGACGACCACTTTGCGCGCGGCGCGCTGCCGTACTGGGTTCGCTTTGCGATCGGGCACGCCGACATTGAGCAAGCGCCGGGGGTTGCGCGATTTGTCGTCGATGGCGCGGAAGAAGGGCAACTCTCCGACGCGGAGATTGACGATCATCGCACTGCGCCGCGTTTCAAATTGCCGTGGATGCCGCCCCTGCGGATGACGGTGCGCGCGCGGATGAGCCATTGCGCGGGTGAGATGCTGGGCACGGCGGGTTTTGGGTTTTGGAACGATCCCTTCGATTGGGTCGGCAACGTACAAGCGCCGCCGAACGCGCTGTGGTTCTTCTACGCGTCGCCGCAGAGCGATATGACGTTCACGCCGAACGGACGCGGCAATGGCTGGAAGGCGGCGACGCTGAACGGGGGCAGCGCGGCTGGTCTGACGATGGCGCTCGGCAATTTCATTTTTCGTTTGCCGGGGATGAGCAAGTTGATTTTTCGCCTCGCGCAGACGCGCCTCACGGCGCAGGAGCAGAATTTGGACGAGGTTGCGTTGACCGATTGGCACACGTACCGCATCGACTGGCTGCCGCGCGCGGCGATCTTCTTCGTGGACGATAGCGAGGTCTTGCGCGCGCCGAGTCCGCCGAATGTGCCGATGGGCTTTGTCGCGTGGGTGGACAACAACTGTACGACGATGGGACCGGGGCGCGAATTCTCGTTCATGCGTTTATCGATTCAGCAGCGGCAATGGATGGAATTGAGCAGCGTCCGCATCGAAAGTTTGACGAGCGAGCATCGATAGAGTAAAATGGCGACACTTGAACGCTGCCGCGACCGCGCGACGCCGGAGCTAATTCACGCGTTCGAGCAATTCAATCGCGGCGAGTACTGGCGTCAGCACGAGACACTCGAAGCCGTGTGGCGCGCGGAGCGCGACGAAGCGATCCGCAATTTCTACAAAGGCATCCTACAGGTCGGCGTCGGCTTTCATCACATCACGCGGCGCAATTACAGCGGCGCGGTCAAAGTACTGGCGCGTGGGATCGACTATCTACGCCCGTACGCGCCACGCTGCATGAGCGTCGACATCCGGCGTTTGATCGACGAAGCGACGCGCGTGCTGGAGCAGGTGCGCGCGTTGGGACCAGAGCGCATCGACGAAATCAAGATTGCCGCGTTGCCGCGCGTGCATTACGAAGTGGACTGACGATGCCGCGATTAGGAATTCTGCTTGGCGCGTTCGCGGTATGGTTGCTCGCTGTCGTCGGCGCGCTCGGCGTCGCGGACATGCTCAAGCTCTCGACCGGCGACGCGGCGATGCTCGTCGTTGCGGTTGCTCTTCTCGCTATCTTCGGCGCGTTCATTCCGGCGCTGCGGCTCGGACGAAAATCATAAATCGAACATCGGAGGAAGAATGGCATACGTCATTGCGGAACCTTGCATCAGCGTCAAAGACAAGTCGTGCATCGCGGTTTGCCCAGTTGATTGTATTCACGGGAATGAAGAAGACGAGATGCTCTACATCCAGCCCGACGAGTGTATCGACTGCGGCGCGTGCGCGCCCGAATGTCCGGTCAGCGCGATCTTTCCGCTGGAGGACGTGCCGGATCAGTGGAAGTCGTTCATCCAAAAGAACGCCGACTATTTCAAGAAATAGCGGAGCTTGCGCGGCGAGGTCAAACGACGAGCGATGGAAGAATGTCATCGCTCGTCGAATTTATTTTGCGCTTGACAGTCGTTTGTCAACGCGGTTATAATACCTGTGACTTTTTGGGAGGATGCCCGATGGTAAAGCTCGTTGCGCTCTACCGCCAGCCCGCCGACCCCGCCGCGTTCGAGCGTGCCTACTATGTAACGCATATTCCCCCCGTCAAGAAGCTCCCCCATTTGAGTTCCGCGTGCGGGTTGGTGACGTTCGTGTTCGCGGAAGAGATCAAGGAATAGGCGCGCCTAGCAACTTGCGTGGCTGAACTTTGATGGAGAATCCGAAACCTCTTACTGGATACATTCTAACTGTCATTTTTGCCGAGACACCGGGGGCAGAGAGCGACGAGGATAAACCCGGTGTAATTCTAGATTATGATGCCTCCGGCAACTTGGTTTCTTTGGAAATCCTGGACGCCTCACGTCGCGTAACTGTTCCAAGTCGGATGGAATACCAGGTGACACCGGTGGGCGCATAGATTCTGATAAGCGATGCCATTCGTAAAAATCCTCTCCACGGTTCAAGACCACTGCGCGACGGTGACGATCAACCGCCCCGAGGCGATGAACGCGTTCGACTATCAGACGCCGCGCGAACTGGAGCACGCGTTTCAAGACGCGGCGAACGATGATCGCGTTGCAATGCAGGCGCTCACCGGCGCGGGTGGCACGGCACAAGGCGAGACATGCTTGACCATCTAGCATACACCGTTGTGTATGTGAGCGATATGGAAAAATCTACCGCGTTTTACCGCGACGTGCTGAGCGTCCCGCTCGATCACGCGGTGGAGGGCTGGGCGCAATTCAAATCGAACGGCGCGGCGCTTGTGCTGCACCCGAAATTCGAACAGGACAAGACGCCGCCAAGCGGCGGTACGGTGCGTCTCACATTTCGCGTCGACGACCTTGGCGCGGAATATCGGCGGCTGACCGCGCACGCGGTCAAGTTCCTCGCGCCGCCGGCAACGGTCGGGTTTGGCAAACACGCAACGCTGCTCGATCCCGAAGGCAACCCCATCGATTTGATCGAATGGGCGCCGCCGCGGCAAGCGCGGATCGTTTCGGACGCCACGGTCGTCAATGACATTCTCGCGCGTTCGTCGGAAGCGATGGGCGTCCTCGAAGATCACGGCATCCGCATCTGCGGCGGCTGCATCGTGCTGCTGAACGCCTCGGTGCGCGAGACGGCGGAGTACAGCGGCTTGTCGGCGACCGAGACCGCTGCGCTCGTGGAAGAGTTGAACGAGAAAGTGAATCGGTAAACGAGGAGTCAGCATGAATCGCAAACGCGCTGGATTGATCGATCGACTTGAGCAAAGCGGCAAGGATTACATATGGTACCTCGCGCAGTTATCCGACGCGGACATCCACGCGCCGACCGCGCCGGGTGAATGGTCGATCCACCAGGTGGTCGCGCATGTGCGCGACACGGAGCAGCGGGTCTTTCTGGCGCGCGCCCAGCGCATCGTGAAGGAAGAACATCCGGCGGTCCTGAATTTTGATCAGGACGAGTGGAACCGGGAACATTATTCCGCGAGCGAGCCATTCAAGAAAATCGTTGCTGATTTTCGCGCGGCGCGGCGCAAGTTGATTTCGCTTTTGCGGAAAACAACAAACGAGGACTGGGACAATTGGGCGAAACATTCCGCTTATGGTCACGTTTCGCTGGATTGGTTGGTGATGCACGACTATCATCACACGCTGGAGCATGTGGCGCAGATCGGTTATCTGCGTGAGCAGGCAGTGTTGAAAGAATTGAACGGATGACAAGGAGGTCATCGTGTCACGCTGGAATTCCGGAGAGGTTTTTTTCGCGCTGGTTTTGATCGGCATCGGCGCATTGCTCCTGCTGGGGAACCTGGGTCTGTTCGCGCTGAACCCGAATCTGTTTTGGCCCATCATCCTGATCCTGTTTGGTCTATGGCTGATCTGGCAGGCATTCGTGCCGGGAGCGCGGTACCGCGGCGGCGCAATTACGGGCTTGGGCGAGTTCGCACCCGATCTCAGCGGCAAAGAGATCCGCCGCGAGAATTACTCGCACGGCTTTGGTGATTTCGATCTCGATCTGACGCGCGCGGTCCTCCGCGATGGCGAGAACGTGGTCCGCGCGTCGCATGGCTTGGGCGACTTGACGGTGCGCGTGCCGCGCGAGCTCGCGGTGCGCGTCCATGCCAGCGCGGGCATGGGCGAGGCGAATGTGTTCGGACAGCACTCGGGTGGATTCGGTCCGACGCTGACATTTCAATCGGATGATTACGCGAGCGCAACGCGCAAACTCGATCTCGAAGCGAGTGTTGGTTTGGGCGCGGTCAAGGTTGTTCGGTCACAATGAGGTGAAGCATGACATTCGAAAACATTCTGGTCGCCACCGACGGCGCGATCGGGCTGATTCAGTTGAATCGTCCGAAAGTGCTGAACGCGCTCAACGGCGCGCTGATGATCGAGTTGGGCGATGCAGTGGACGCGATGGACCAGGACGCCGCCGTGCGGTGTATCATCATTCATGGCGGCGCGCGCGCGTTCAGCGCCGGCGCGGACATCGACCAAATGCGAACCGCCACGCCGCTCGGCATGATCGAGAACAACTGGATCAATCGGAACTTCGACCGGCTGCGCCAAGTGAGCAAGCCGATCATCGCGGCAGTCAGCGGCTATTGTCTCGGCGGCGGCTGCGAATTAGCGATGACGTGCGACATGATGATCGCGTCGGAATCGGCGCAGTTCGGTCAGCCGGAGATTAGTATCGGCATCATCCCCGGCGCCGGCGGCACGCAGCGCCTGCCGCGTGCGATCGGCAAATCGCGCGCGATGGAAATGGTCCTGACCGGGAAATATATCAGCGCACGCGAAGCCGAGGCGCGCGGGCTGGTCTCGCGCGTCGTGCCAGTCGAGTTGTATCTCGAAGAAGCGAAAGCGGTCGCGCGCGAGATTGCGTCCAAGTCGCCGGTCGCGGCGCGGTTTGCGAAACAAGCCGTCAACAAAGCATACGAATTGCCGCTGACGGAAGGGCTAGAGTACGAGACCCGCCTGTTCCATATTTTGTTCTCCACGGAAGATCAGAAGGAAGGCATGGCGGCGTACGTCGAGAAACGCAAAGCAGAATGGAAAGGAAAATAGGAACGTGGCGGAATCTGCCGAACCAGAAATGATTACGATCATCGAAGGACCGACGCCGGAGTTTCGCGTGTCGGGCGATCCCTGGACGTTCTCCGTCTTGGAGGGCGGGTCGGGGTATGTCGTTGCGGCGTGCCAGGTGCGCTCGTTCAACGGACAGACGCTGATCGATCGCTGCCAGCGCGCGTGGAGCGCCAACCGTCCAATTCGTTTGGACTATCGACAGATCGATGGGCTGCGCCGGCAGGTCGACATTATCGGCGCGCGGCTGGACAAGGTGGAAGGCATCGACGTACTCAACCTGTGGATTCGCCAACCAGTCAATCGGCTGATCCGTTTCGGCGCTGAGGATGATTCGTCGTTGCCGAGCGCGGAATAATGAGCAAGACACGCGTCGGTATCATCGGCACGGGTTGGGGAGAATTGCAGATCGAGGCGTTCCGCCGCGTGCGCGACGTGGAGGTGGTTGCTCTCTGCGATGTCGATCACGCGCGCGCAGAAAAGTTGGCGCAGCGGCACAAGATCGAGCGGGTGTTTGGCGATTACCGCGAATTGATCGCCGGCAACGTGGTGGATCTGGTCAGCATCGCCGCGCCGCCGGAGTTCCATGAAGCGATGACGCGTGCGGCAAGCGATGCTCGCCGGCACGTGTTGTGCGAAAAGCCGCTGGGGCTGAACACGCGCGGCGCGCGTGAGGCGCTCGATTGTGCGGAGGCGTGCGGCATCGTTCATGCCGTTGATTTCGAAATGCGTTTTCTGCCCGCGCTCGCATACTGCAAGGAACTGATCGACGAACAATACCTGGGCGAGTTGCTGCGCGTCGACGTGACGATGGCGATGCAGCACCCGTGGGGCGCGCACGGCAACTGGGCGGCGGACGACGCGCGTGGCGGCGGCGTGTTGAACGAACTTGGCGCGAATTTCATCGACCTGCTGCGCTGGTGGTTCGGCGATGTGCGCGGGGTGTTGGCGGGTCGGCGCACGCATTTCCCAACGCTGCGCGTCCCCAAGCCAAAAGACGGCGGCGACGATCGGTTCGAGAGCAAGCGCGTTACCGGCGACGACGCGTTCTGGAGCGTGATGGATTTTGCGCGCGGGGGCGAAGCGCTGGTGAGTTTTGTGACCGGCGCGCGACAGGATCCGGGTTGGACGTGCAGCGCATACGGCAAAAAGGGTTCACTCGTCGTGAACAGCGGTCAGCTCATTGGGATGCGCGACGGTGATCGCGAGATGGCGCTTTTGCCGATTCCAAAGCGGTTGGAGCTGGGCGATAACCCGCGCGACCCGTTGATGTGGAGCATGGTGAAGCTGGCTGAGCGCGTGGTGGCAAAAATCAATCGCGCGCACGACGCGCAGCCGTTTCCCGATTTTCACGACGGCGTGGCGGTCGCGGAGATTATCGATGCGATTCGCCGTGCGTCGGACGAGCGCGCGTGGGTGAACGTTGGGTGAGTTTGTAGCAAGGGTGAAACTTTGGGGATCCATTTTCATCCGCACGCGCGAGAACGGATTTGGGCGCACCGGCTTTCGGCGTATTTTCCATTTGATGGCGAGTGGCGCGGCAAGCATTATGGGACGAAGCAACTTGAAGGGTTTGCCGTTCAAGAGGGCGGCGAATGGTTGGTCATTACTGTTATCCCGCGCTGCTTTGAGTAAGGGAGGTTGTCA
>JBBIJS010000056.1:8130-13122 GCA_037445855.1 Chloroflexota bacterium
AATTGTTGAATGCAAACGAACAATTGCAGCGCGAGGATATGGGTGGACTGGTCGTGATTAACGAAGCCACTGGCGAACGCCCCGAGTTGCCGCTGGCTAGCGCGTAGAATTGTCAGGAGAACCCCAATGCCCTACGCAACGATCCTCTTCAACAAAGCCGATGGCGTCGCGACGATCACGCTCAATCGTCCGGACAAGAGCAACGCGTTCGACGATACGCTGATCGGCGAACTCATCGACGCGCTGAGGGCGGTCGAGCGCGACGCGGACGCGCGCGCAGTCGTGATCACTGGCGCAGGTAAGAACTTTTGCGCCGGGCAAGACCTGGGTCCAATGCTCGAACGCTACCAGTCGCCGGAAGGCGTGAGTTTTGGCGCGCACTTGCGCAAGAGTTACAATCTCATCATCGCGCGCATCCGCGCGCTAGAGAAACCGATCATCGCCGCGATCAACGGCGCGGCAGCCGGCGCGGGCTTGGGGCTTGCGTGCGCGTGCGATCTGCGGCACGCATCGGAGGCGGCGAAATTTCGCATGGCGTTCGTCGGCATCGCGCTTGCGCCGGATTCCGCGACCTCATTCCTGCTGCCGCGCCTCGTCGGCTTGGGCCGCGCCACCGAGATGGCGTTCACGAACGAGCTGGTCGACGCGGCGGCGGCGTTGCAGTGCGGCTTGGTCAATCGCGTGTTCAAGCCGGAAGAGCTGCTCGCGAAGACGCACGAGTTTGCCGCGCAGCTCGCGCACGCGCCGACCAAAAGCATCGGGCTGACCAAGCGCGCGTTCAATCGCGGGTTGAGTGTTGATCTGGAAGCCGCGCTCGAGAACGAGGCGATGCTGCAAGAAATCGCGGGGCGGTCGGCGGATCATCTTGAAGGCGTGCAGGCGTTTATCGAAAAACGCGCGCCACAGTTCAAAGGCAAGTAAATCTATTTTAGGGGGGACTGCGATGGCAGACCGCAAGACACAAAAGCTGCTCGAAGGATTGCAAGGCGATTTGGAGCGCGAGCTGAAGGCGACGCTGCAATATATGTACCAATCGTCGATGGTGCTGGGCTTGCGAGCAATGAGCGTGGGTCCGTACTTGCGCCAGGAAGCCGAGGAAGAGCTGAAGCACGTTGCGTTCTTGAGCGATCAGATCGTCAACCTGGGCGGTGTGCCCAAGTTGGCAACGCAAAAGATCAGCGACACGCGCGATCTAAAGACGATGCTGGAGCAAGATCTGGATCTGGAGCGCGAGGCGATCCTCGAGTATCGCGAGCGCGCCAAGCAGGCAGAGCTTGCCGGCGAGATCGGTTTGAAGCTTCGACTGGAGGAGCTGATTGCCGAAGAGACCGATCACATGCGCGATCTGGAAAAGATTTTGCGCGGCTGGCAGTAGACTCAGTGGACAGTGGTCAGTGTTCAGTAGTCAGACAGGTTGATTACTGAATGCTGTTCGCTGATTACTGGCGAAGAGGTTGTCATGACGCAATTCAAACGCGAGAACGAAGCGCGGGAAATAGCAGAGCGGATGGCGGCGGAGGTGGCTGCCGCGAAGAAGGTTGAGTCGCCGGAGCAAATGACGCCGCTCTACCGCGAGAGTCTGATCAACTTGCTGTACATGCAAGCCGATTCGGAACTCGCCGGGGCGCTGGGGTATGTGCCGTGCGTCCGGATGTCGCCGAGCGTGGAAGAGTTTCTCGCGTCGTCGATGATCGTCAAGGACGAATTCCGCCACGCGCGGGTCGTCTACAAGCTGCTCGAAAATCTCGGCGAGGATGTGGACGCGCACGTGAGCGCGCACGACTTTACGATGCGGCTCTCCGATTCGGACGCCGACCTGGGCAGTCAGCGCGCGGCGGACGACAAGCGCGTCAACATTTTCTACTACCCCATCGATTCGTGGGTTGACTTTTGCATGTTCAACTTTTGCATGGATCGCGGCGCGGGGCATCAATTGGAAGATTCGCTTGAGGCGAGTTACCAACCGTGGGCGCGCGTGCTCGAAGGAATCTTCAAGGAAGAGAAATTTCACATCGCCCACGGCGATAGCTGGGTCAAGCGGTTGGCGCAAGACCCCGCGACGCACGACGCGGCGCAGGCGGGCTTGAACAAGTGGTTCATTCGCACGATGAACATCTTCGGGCGTCCCAACTCGCCCAAGAACAAGATCTACCGCGAGCTCGGCTTGAAGAAACGCGACAATCACGCCGTGCGCCTCGCGTTCGCGCAAGAAGTCGCGGAGCGCTGCAAAGAAAATGGGTTGAAGGCGCCAGAGTGGGTTCCAGACTGGGACAATCTTCCAATGGATGCCTACGTGGTCGGATGACGAGTTGCTTCTGAAAACCCGGCAAGGGAGCAGAGAAGCAGGAGGCAGGGGAGCAAGTTCTCCTCTGCGCTGCTGCCCCTCTGCTCCCTTTCTACTTTTGAGATTTATCGCGGGATGGAGTATAATCGCAAGCACGCTATGCTGGCGCGAGATTTGCGCGCCGGCAAGTCGGATCAGAAATTGTTGATGGGAGTCCGCTATGCCACGTCGACCAACGCGCGTTGATGACTATGCCAATCGCGACGTGCTGGATGAAATCGAATTTGGGTTGATCCGAGCGACGGTTTTGAAAGCCGCGATCGAACTGGAGCTCTTTACGCGGATCGCGGAAGGGCATCGTTCCGTGCCGGCGCTGTCGCGGATCGGTGGGACGAATGAACGCGGCACGCGCATTTTGCTGGATGCGTTGTGTTTTATCGGCATGCTGAGTAAGCAGCATATGGAATACAAATTGTCGCCGACCGCGGAAACGTTCCTGGTCAAGGGCAAGCCGTCGTACTACGGCGACGCGATGCTGGGCGACTATGCGTGGGACGCGCGCGGTCAATTGAGCAAGTTGCTGCGAACCGGCAAGCCGATTCTGCCGGCGGCGTTCAGCGACGCGTTCGAGCCGACGTGGGCGGGCGCGGCGGCGTCCAGTCTGGCGGACTGGCAGCGGCAAATGGAAAGCGCGAACGCGTTTTGGGACAAGGTCGAGATCAGCGTGGCGAATCTCAAAGCGCTGCGCGTCCTCGACGTGGCGTGTGGCGCGGGAGTGCTATCCTTTGCGTTGGCGAAGCGCTACCCGATTGCCCGGCTCACGCTGATCGATCGTCCGATGGTGTTGCCATACGTCAAACAAATCGCGGAAGCGATCGGCGTCGCCGCGCAGGTGACGCTGCAAGCCGGGGACGCGCTGAATCTCGATCTGCGCGCGGAATCGTTTGACCTGATTCTGCTTGGGAATATTACCGATTATCTCAGCCCCGAGCAGAACATCGGCATGTTGCGCAAAGCGTACGAGGCGCTCGCGCTGAACGGACGCGTGGTGATCGTCGCGCCTGTTTCGGACGACGATCGCAAAGGTCCGGGTCAGGTGCCGATCGCCGGCATTGACCGGCTGCTGTTCAGCCCGGAAGGAGACACGTACACCTTCGGCGAGTATCGCGGTATGTTGGAGACTGCCGGGTTTTCCGAAGTCACGAGCCAGAAGGACGATTGGGGCTTGATCAGCGCTCGGCGGATTGAAAAGCCGCTAGTCAAGAATGACAAATAGTTCAGCCGGATCACACGGGAAATGAAAATCGCAGCAATCCTGTTCGATCTAGGCGACGTGATTATGCAAGAAGAGAGCGAGGTCAAAGACGCCGAGTGGAACACCTTGTCTGCCGAACTGGTCGCCGGAATGGGCGACGCGTTGCGCGAACTGAAAGCGCGCGGTTATCGCTTCGGTCTCGTCGCGGACACGCGCAGCAAGACCGCGCGGAATGTCTTGCGTCAGCATGACCTGTATGATCTTTTCGATGCGCTTGCTATCTCGGAGCAAGTGGGTGTCGAGAAACCGGCTGCGCGCATATTCCGCGCCGCGCTCGATGCGCTAAAGATCGCGCCGCCGGATTATTCGCGCGTCGTGATGATCGGCAACAACCTGATGCGCGATGTGCGCGGCGCAAATCAGATTGGTTTGATCTCGGTGTGGTTCCACTGGAACGAGCGCTACTTGCCTGATCCCGACGTTGTCGATATGCCGGCGTATGAGGCGCGGAGCGCCGGTGCGTTGGTTGAACTCATCGATCAGATCGAAGAATCGTTTGAGCGTCCAACGTTCGAACGTTGAAATGTTGAGATGGATGCCAGCCATCTACCCGTAGTTACCCAAGACTCCACCGCACTCGATTTCGCCGCGCACTACGCGCCGATCATCCGGATGGACGAGCGTGAGCCGTTCGCGCCGCTCGTCGCGGGCTATACGATCTTCGACCGCGAGGACGAGTCGCCCTCATTTGTGCCGCGCCGCCGCGTCGAGTGGGGCAGGGCGGGCTATTCCGCGACGCGCGCGGTGGAATACGCGCTGTGGTGGGACTGGGACATCGGGCATCTGTACGAGTTGGAGCACGCGTGGACGTTCGTCGGCGCGCGCGGCGAGGTCGTCGCGGTGGAGGCGAGCTGGCACGGGATGTACGGGCAGGCGGACGCGGAGCGCGGCGCGTTCGAGGACACCCATCCGGTTTTGTTGGCGCAGCCCGGCAAGCACGCGATGGCGGCGACGGTTGAGCCGTTCATGGAAATCCGCGAGTGGGCAGAACAAGAAGCAGGACCCGACGCGGGCAAGGGCGGCGTGCTGGAGACGGAACTGTTTCGCGGTAGGTTACCCAAGACGCCCGAGAACGACGCGCGGGTCACGGCGTACCTGAAAAAGAGCGCGTTCGCCCCGGCGTGGAAATTCACCCGGCGATTCCCGGTGACGCGCGAGATGCTCGTGCCGTGGAAGGCGTTGGAGGAATGGATTCCGGCGCGCGTGGCGTGGTGGCTCGCGCGGATCTAATCTGAAATCATAAATGAGATTTTGATGCCCCTTCTCGACCTTGATCTGTACCGCAAAGAAGTTGTCGTCTCAGTGAATCCGCCGGTGCGATTAAGCGTGATCGATGCCGGGCGCTCGCCGGCGGAGCGCACGTTGCTGTTCATCCACGGCTTTGGCGGATACG
>JBBIJS010000057.1:0-13112 GCA_037445855.1 Chloroflexota bacterium
GCGAAAAGCGCGCGCAAGAAGAATCGGCGCGGCTGCACCGCGCGCTGACGACGCGGATCGCGCAGCGCGGCTTGCCCGCCATCGACCTGATCGGTCCGGCGCCGGCATTCTTCCATCGCGTGCGCGGCGAGTATCGGTATCAGATGATCGTGCGCGGCGCGGAGCCGCGTGCGCTGCTCGAAGACATTGCGCTGCCGCTGGGCTGGCGCGTGGATGTGGATCCGGTGAGTGTGTTATGAGCTGGAGCTAGAGATTAGAGGTTGGAAATTGAAATTGATTTTTGCGTGAAACGCGGTAGAATGGGACCATGGGACACAGACGAACGCGGGCGAACACCGAGAAAATAGAACTGAATAAGCGATTGGTGCGGCAGACGCTGCGCGGCTATGCGCGCGCGGACAAATCGATTCAGCGAGAACGGCGTGAGTGGCTCGCTCACTTGGCAACAGAGCAAGCGCGCCGCCTTTTCGACGAGTTGCATCAAGACGCGGACAAATGGAAACAGTTTGGCGGTGATTTGAAAGCGTTAGCGGAGCGGCGGGTTGCCAGCAAGATCGAGGGTCGGCGGATTTTCATGCGGCTGTACGAACGGAGCGCGAAATGAATCCACGGTTTGAAGCCGCGTGGGAGATCCATCAGTTTGAACTTTTGGACGAGCAATTGCCCGAACCCCACGCCGTCGCGGATTTCGAGCGCGCGTGGCGCGCGGAACGGCACGCCGCGGTGAAGCGAGCGCGCAAACCGGCAAAGCGCGCGTCGCGGAAACGCTGAACCTCCAAATCCTGGCTTGAAGGCGGCGCAATGGAGCAGCTCGACCTTACGGCGGCACTGCGCGACCACTTTGATTTTCCCACCTTTCGCCGCGGGCAGTGTGAAGCGATCGAGCATGCGCTTGCGCGGCGGGACGCGCTGGTCGTGATGCCGACCGGCGCCGGCAAATCGCTCTGCTATCAACTCCCCGCGCTGATCCTCGACGGCACGACAGTTGTAATTTCCCCGCTTATCGCGTTGATGAAAGATCAAGTCGATGCGCTCATCGCGACGAACAAGCGCGCCGCGTTTGTCAACAGCACGCTTCCAGTCAGCGAACAGCGCGAACGGCTCGCGGGATTGGCGCGCGGCGATTACAAAATCGTCTACGTCGCGCCGGAGCGATTACGCAATGCCGATTTCCTGCACGCGCTGAGCGGTACGCGCGTCGCGCTGCTCGCGGTCGACGAGGCGCACTGCATCTCGCAGTGGGGACACGATTTTCGTCCCGACTATATGCACCTGCGCGAGTTCATTCCAAAAATCGGCAAGCCGCCGGTCTTGGCGCTGACCGCCACCGCGACGCCGGAAGTGCAGAACGATATTTTGGAGCAACTCGCGCTCGCCCGCGCGGAGCGCATCGTCACCGGGTTTAATCGTCCCAATCTTTCGCTCGCGGTGCGCTACACGCCGAGAGAAGCGGATAAGCTGCGCGTGCTTCAATCGTTTCTGTGCGACAAAAGCAGCGGCATTGTCTACACCGGCACGCGCCGCGAAGCAGAAGAGGTCGCCGAGTTCGTCAACGAAGTTGCGCACATCCCCGCCGCGTTCTATCACGCCGGGCTGGACAACGCGGAGCGCACTCGCGTGCAGGACGCGTTCATGTCCAATCAGGCGCCGGTCATCGTCGCGACGAACGCGTTTGGGATGGGCGTGGACAAGCCGGATATTCGCTGGGTGGTCCATTATAGCTTACCCTCAACAGTGGAAGCGTACTATCAGGAAGTTGGGCGCGCGGGACGCGATGGACGCCTGGCGCGCGGCGCGCTACTCTATTCGCCCGAAGACCGCGCGCTGCAAGAATGGTTCATCGACAACGACGCGCCGACGCCGGAGCAAACGCTGGCGCTCTATCGCGCGCTGCCGCGCGGGGTGACGCGCGTTTCATCGCTCGATCTCCAACGTGAGATTGGGTTGAACGACACGCGGCTCAAGCTTGCGCTGCGGCAACTCGAAATTGCGGGCGCGGTCCAGCGGTTCGGCGACGAGCGCAGCGCGATGATTTTGCAAGTCGTGAATCTCGCGCGCTTGGATTTGACCGCTGGCGCGGCGGAGGTCGAACGTTTCCGCCAATTGAAGCGACGCAAACTCGCGCAGATGGTGCATTACGCTGAAACGGACGCGTGCCGTCGCCGTTTCATTCTCGATTACTTTGGCGATCACGGACCCGCCGATGCGCCCGATTGCTGCGATAATCACGTCGCGGTGGCGGCTGCGCCAACGCGCGCGGCGGCGACGGAAAACGAAACGGTCGCGCTGACAATTCTGAGCTGCGTCGGCGCGGTCAACGGGCGGCTGGGACGCACTGGCGTCGGCAAAATCCTCGCGGGATCGCGCGCGCACGACATCGTGCGGTTCGAGCGCAGTCCGTTTTACGGTAAGCTCGCCAACTACAAACGGCAGCAGCTCGACGCGCTCGTGCTGGAGTTGATTCAAAAGCGATACGTCAAAGTCATCGGCGGCGAATATCCGGTCGTCACGCTGACACCGCTCGGCGCGAACGCACTCAAGACGCGCGCGGCGATCGCGCTGAACGTTCCTCAAGTCACGCGTTCGCTCGAAGCCGCGCACGCGGAAAAGAAATTCGGCACGGTTGAGTTCACGCGGCAGCTCCTGGAACGCGGCTTATCCCCCGCCGCGGTCGCGCAAGCGCGCAATCTGACGCCAGGGACGATCTACGAACACCTCGCACAGTGCATCGCGCAAGGGCGGGTGAATATCGATGCAGTCATACCGCGCGACGTTCAAACGCAAATCCGCGAGGCGATGAGTAAAGCCGATGCGCCCGGACTGACCGCCGTCAAAATGCTCTTGCCGGAGACGATCTCGTACGGCGAACTGCGCTGCGTTCGAGAGGCAATCGAGCGCGAGAAGAAAGGGTTGTCCGCGCCGCAATCGATTAACGAAGAAGCCGACGCGACGCCCGACGATGCGATCACGCGATTTCTTTTATCGTCGCGTCCCAAACCGCTGCGTGGTCCGTGGCGCGCCGGCTTTGCGCTTGACTTTAACAGCAAGTTCGCCGGCGCGCGCTGGGCGCGCACCGAGCTGGGCGAATGGATTTACCGTTTCAAGTACGGCGGCGAGCAAATCGTTGTCGATCACCTCGCCGCGCGTCTCACCGATTTCATTCGCGCACACGCTGAGATACACGCGGACTTGATCGTTCCGATTCCGTCGACGAAGAAGGAGCGACCGTACGATCCGGTGCCGCTGCTCGCGCGTGCGCTGGGCAAAGCGATTGGAGTTCCGGTGAACGAGACCGCGCTCGTCAAAACGCGCGCCACGCGCTTGCAAAAAGAAATGACGAACCTCGCGCAGAAGCAGGCGAACGTCCAGGGTGCATTCAGCATTGCCGATACGAACGCAGTGCGCGGCAAGCGCGTTTTGCTGCTGGACGATTTCTTCGATTCCGGTATGACGCTCGCAGAGGCGACGCGCGTTCTGCTTGCGGCGGGCGCGGCTGAGGTGTGCGTGTTGACTGTTACCAAAACGATTCACGCGGATTAGGTGGTTCGGTAGTTTGGTGGTTGGGTGGTTGGGATATTCCAAACCACCGAACCATCTAACCACCCAACTACCGTCCTTGGAAAATACAAATGACCGATAAAGCATACCACGTCGCGCTCGCCACCACCTCCGGCATCGGACCGCGCACCTTCGCCGCGCTGGTCGAACGGTTCGGCTCGCCGCGCGCGGTGTTCAGCGCGGACGCGGCGGAACTGCTGGAGGTGCCGCGCGTGACCGCGGAGATTGTCGCGCTCTTGCGCGAGTGTGACCTCGACGCGGTCGAGAACGAACTGTACGCCTTAAGCGAAGACGGCATCGCGGTCGTGACACTGGACGACGACGCGTATCCGGCGAATCTCGCGCTCATCCCGGACGCGCCGCCGATATTGTTCGTGCGCGGTGCGCTGCGCGCGGATGACGCGCGCGCAGTGGCAATTGTCGGAACACGGGAAGCGAGCGAATGGGGCCAGCGGGTCGCGGCGGACTTGGCGTTCGGGTTCGCCGCGCGCGGATTCACCGTGGTCAGTGGATTGGCGCGCGGAATCGATACGGCGGCGCACCTCGGCGCACTGGACGGCGAGGGGCGCACGTTAGCAGTGCTTGGCTCTGGCATCCGCGTGATTCATCCACACGAGAATGTCGAATTGGCAGACCGGATCGCCAATGGTCGCGGCGCGGTCTTATCGGAGTTCCCCCCCAACGCGCCGCCGAAAGGGCAAACGCTGATGACGCGCGACCGCGTGATCAGCGGACTCGCACGCGGCGTCATCGTCGTACAAGCCGAACCGGACAGCGGGAGTCTCGATACTGCCAAGCGCGCGCGGAGGCAGGCGCGGCTGGTTTACGCGGTGCAGGGCGGCGGCGCGGGGGTGGACGACTTGCTGCGCTCCGGCGCGCGCGCGATCGACGCGGACGCGTTCGAGTGGGACGCCATCGTCGGCGCGCTGGACGCGTGGCGCGCGGACGCGCCGCGCGATGAGAACGGGCAGATGGCGCTGCTGTAAAATAATCCGCGAATAACGCGAATGGACGCGAATAAGAATGGGACGCGGACAAACGCGGATAGAAACAAGACTCGCGGGCTTTATTTTTCGTGTGAGATGGTATAGAATGACGCGCGAGGGAGGCACGATGAATGAATCAAACAGAAAAGCACGCGCGGCAAGAAATAGAACGCTTACACTTGCGGAAGACGAGGTTGCATTCTACCAAAGCAATCTGCTGAAATTGTCTGGCAACGTTAGCGCGGCGCAAATCGAAAATAGAATCATCAATCAAGACCTCTTTGCAATTCTCGATTGGCTGCCTGCCTCGTTCGTTGACTTGATGTTTATTGACCCGCCGTACAACCTTACCAAATCGTTCAATGGCAATTCGTTCAAGGAACGTTCTGTTGAAGAATATCGCGAATGGCTTGAAGCTTGGTTCCCGAAATTGATCCACGTGCTCAAGCCAACCGCGTCAGTGTACTTTTGCGGCGACTGGCGATCCTCCTCGGCGATCCACTTCGTCGCCGAGAAGTATCTGATCGTTCGCAATCGCATAACGTGGGAACGCGAGAAAGGCAGGGGTGCAAAAACGAATTGGAAAAATTGCTCTGAAGACATTTGGTTCTGCACCAAGTCGAACGATTACACTTTTGATTTGGATGCCGTCAAACTCAAGCGGCGCGTGATTGCGCCCTACACCGATTCGGCGGGTAATCCGAAGGATTGGGCCAAGACCGCAGCCGGAAACTATCGCCTCACCCACCCGTCGAATATCTGGACTGATTTGACCGTGCCGTTTTGGTCAATGTCGGAGAACACCGACCATCCAACTCAGAAGCCAGAAAAGTTGCTCGCCAAGATTATCCTCGCGAGCTCGCGTCCCAACGATCTTGTCTTCGATCCATTCCTCGGCTCAGGGACGACGGCTGTCGTCGCAAAGAAATTAGGGCGGCGCTATGGCGGCGTGGAGATGGATGCGGACTACGGTGCGCTGGCAGAAAAGCGACTTGCGTTGGCGGAACGTGATAAGACCATTCAAGGTTATCGCGCAGGTGTCTTCTGGGAAAGAAACACGTTCGGACCAAGTAACCCGAAGAATACCGGGACGCCAAACCACCTTCCGCTCTTTGGGAAGGAGCCAATGTGAAGAGCAATCTTTTTTACACATCCGACTATCACACCATCGAACAAGCGATTGTCAAACTACTCAACGCAGAACCTAATTTTCTTTCTGCGCGGACGGCATCTAGTCCGCGTGCGACGGGCGATGCGATCGAAGCAATCCTGTCCGAGCGATTCGAATCCGTATTGGGCAAACGAGTTGCCGAATATTCCGCCGAATTTGCGCGCCGCGCAATGGCAGACCTCGCCTTCACCAACCAGGACAAATTCTATTACGTCGTGGACGTCAAGACGCATCGGCTTGAGACACACTTCAATATGCCGAATCTCACTTCGGTCGAACGATTGGCGCGCTTTTACGAAGACGACAAGAATTATTTCGTCGTGTTGATGGTTCAGTATACAGCCACAGACGCTCGAATCAAAGTGAAACGCGCTCACTTTGTTCCGATTGAATTCCTCGCTTGGAATTGCCTGACCATCGGCGCGCTTGGGTGGGGTCAGATTCAGATCGCCAATGCGAACGTCATCAATATTAACAAACGAACATCACGCAAAGAATGGATGCTCGAATTGTGTGATGTTTTGCTCGAATTCTATCCCAAAGAGATTGGCAAAATCAGCGAGCGAATTAACTATTTTAGGCGAGTCAAAAAGCAGTGGGAAAAGAAACCAGAGGTTTAGTCGCTCTCATCCTCCTCGTCTACCTTGCGCTCGCCGCGCTGTACGCCATCTACACGCCCAAGTGGCAAGCGCCGGACGAGCCCGCGCATTTCAACTACATCCGCGCCATCGGCGAGACGGGCGCGCTGCCCGTCCTACAAAACGGCGACTATGATCAAAACTATCTGGAGCAGATCAAAGCCGCCAAATTCCCGGCGTCGATGTCGGTCGACGCGATCCGTTACGAATCGTACCAGCCGCCGTTGTACTATTTAGCCGCGACACCGGTGTACCTCGCCGCGCGCGCGGGTGGCGTGAACGCGGAGGTGCTCGCGCTGCGGCTGTTCGGCGCCGTGCTGGGCGCGCTGGTGCTGCTCGTCGCGTTCGCCATCATGCGCGAGATGTTTCCGGAGGATCCATCGCTTGCGCTCGCGACGGTTGGCGCGATCGCGAGCGTGCCGATGTTCATCGCCGATAGCGCATCAGTCACCAACGACATTGCCGCGGTGCTCGTGCTTGCGCTGATTCTTTTACTCGCGGTCAAGCGCGTCAAGAATACGGTGAGCGACAAACGTTTTGTGATTCTTGGCGGCATCCTGTTCGGCGCGGCGCTGCTAACCAAGTCAACGGCGTATACGCCGGGCGCGCTGGTGCTGGTTGGCGGCGAGATGGGGAGAATAGCAGTTGGCAAATTACGTATCACGTATCACGTCATACGCAACCTGATTTTACTTTTTGCCCTCGCCCTCGCCATCTCCGCACCGATGTTCATCCGTAATATGCTCACCTACGCCGTCACCGATTTTCTCGGCTTGGCGCGGCACAACGCGGTGGTGCTGGGTCAGCCAACCACCGCGGAAATGATCGCCCAGTACGGGTTAAATCACATCCTCTTCGATTATTTCGCGGTCACGTTCAAATCGTTCTGGGCGCAGTTCGGCTGGATGGGCGTGCTCGTCAACGACCGTATCTACGTTGTGCTGATGGGGCTCTCCGGCGCGGCGGCGCTCGGGTTCATGCTTTACGCTTTACGCGTTCTGCGCCGCCGCGATCTTCTAACGACCGCGCAATGGTGGAGCATGAGCTTGCTCGCGGTGACAGTGGTCGCGGCGGTGGTCGATTATATTGGCTACAATTTCGAGTTCTTCCAGTTACAGGGACGCTATCTTTTCCCGGCGCTGATTCCGCTCACGCTCTTCGGCGTGATCGGCTTGCGCGAACTCGTGTCGCGCGAGCATCATCGTGTTGTCTTCGCTCTGCTCTACGTCGCGCTGCTCGCGCTGGATATCGCGTCGTTGTTTCTGTTCATCGTGCCGCAATTGCGGATTGCGAATTAAGGACCGTCATTGCGAGCGAAGCGAAGCAATCTCATTGACAGCGGGGAGATTGCTTCGCCACCGCTGGCAGCTCGCAATGACAACGTGGAGCTACAATGAGCATCTTCGACCGCGTAAAATCTATGTTTGCGTCGGCGCCCGGCGGCGATCCGAACGCGCTGTGGCTCTACGTCCGCTGCACGCGTTGCGGCGCGCCGCTGGCGGTCCGCGTCGATCTGCGGAACGAGCCGAGCGTCGATTACGAAAATGGCGGCTATGTCCTGCACAAGGAGATGATGGACAGCAAGTGCTTTACGTTGATGCGCGCGCAGGTGCGTTTCGATGACAAACGCAATGTGGTCAAGCGGACGGTCGACCAGGGCGAGTTCATCACGCGCGCCGAGTTTGAAGCGACGACGAGCGACCAAGAACAAATGACAAATGACAAATGACTAACGACCAACGACTACCGACTATCGGCTATTACCCGCTTCGGCTCACGGCGGTGCTGAAAGAAAAAATCTGGGGCGGGCGAAACCTGGCGCGCTGGCGCAAGCCGCTGCCGCCCGGCGCGCGCGTCGGTGAAACGTGGGAGGCGTGGGAAGGTTGCATCATCGAAAATGGCGCGCACGCAGGTCGCACATTGCAGAATCTGATCGACCGCGACGCCGAAGGGATTCTCGGTCCTGCCGGCGACAAACGCTTTCCGCTCCTGTTCAAGTTCATCGACGCGCAGGATGATCTCTCGGTGCAAGTGCATCCGGATGACGCACGCGCGCAAGCGATGGAGCATCAGCCCTTCGGCAAGACGGAAGCGTGGTACATTCTCGACGCCGAGCCGGACGCAAAGCTGATCCTGGGTTTCCAGCGCGCGGTGGAATCGGAAGAGGTCGTCGCGGCGCTCAAGCACAAGAATCTGGTCGACCTTCTGGCGTCAGTGTCCGTGCAGCGCGACGATGTCGTGTTCGTGCCGGCGGGAACGGTGCATGCGATCGGCAAGGGCATCGTCCTCGCGGAGATTCAGGAGAACTCCGATACGACGTACCGCTTGTATGATTGGGACCGGCAGGGCAAGGGACGCGAACTGCATATCGATCAATCGCTGCGCGTGTTTGCCGGCAGCCGCATCGAATCGCCCAAGATTCCGCCGCTCGTGCTGCACCACGCGCAGTTCGACGAGCGCTTCTTGGTCGCGTGCCGCTACTTTGCGCTGACGCTCTGCGCGATCGATGGACGCGCAGACGGACTGACGACGAACGGCAAGTTTCACATCGTGTCGTTCATCGGCGGCGCGGCGGACATTCGCTTCGGTCCAGGATGCGCGTCGAGCGTCTCGGCGGGGCAGGGGCAGACGCTCGTGCTGCCGGCACGCCTCGGCGCGTACGCGGTTCAATCGACCCAGCCGTGCCAAATGCTCCGCGCGTTCGTGCCGGATTTGAAAACGGAAATCGTCGATCCACTTTTGGAAGCCGGCTATTCGGCGGCGGCGGTCGCGCGATTGGGCGGATCGAGTTCCGATCACAACGACCTCGCGCCGCTTTTGTAACATCTTCAGCCCGATCGCCCAACCTCTCTGCCAGAATGTGAGAGGTTTTAGTTTATCGCCAATCTTTTCATAAAATACCAAAAGATTGATCGATATTGACAAATATTGACTTCGGTGGTAAAATATTTGCTGAAATTAGGAAAGGAATTGAAAATGCATCCAGTTTTTGGAAAATGCCCGGTTTGCGGCGAAGAAATGACGGTTACGCGACTCGAATGCCGCGCGTGCGGCACCGACATCGGCGGACAATTTACGATCGGTCGATTAGCGCGGTTGGACGCGGAGCAAATGCAGTTTGTCGAAACGTTCATCAAGAACCGCGGCAACGCCTATAAAGTGGGCGAGGAGCTGGAAATGCCGTACTCGACGGTGCGCGCGCGTTTGACGGAAGTCATCCGCGCGATGGGCTATGAGCCGGGCGCGGAGCCGAAGGATGAGGCGGCGATCGCGGTGTCGCCGGAAAAACGAAGATCGATTCTGGATGAAGTGGCGCGCGGCAAAATTTCCGCCGAGGACGCGGTCAAGTTCTTGCAGGGCGATTAAAGGAGCCAGCGTGGTAGCACGAGTCGCGGGTCAATCCCCAAGTTTTCGCGGCGCGCGTTTGTTCGAGCCGGCGCGAGATTTTGGCGCGGTCGCACATTTGCTCGAGGAAGCTTTCCGCCCCGATCACAATTTCCCGTTCGCCCAAGTGCCGCTGCTGCGGGAGTTCGGAATCTTTTTGTGGACGCTCGGTTACGCGCCAGGGTTTCCGGACATGACAACCGGGTTTGTGTGGATCGAGGACGGCAATCTCATCGGCAACGTGACGCTCAGCCCGGACGAAGGGCGGCTCGATCGCTACGTGATCACCAATGTGGCGGTCAAGCCAAACTCGCGCCGGCAAGGAATTGCCCGCGCGCTGATGCAGGAATCGATCAAGCACCTGCGCGCCCTGAACGTCAAGACCGCGCTGCTCAACGTCCGCCCCACCAATCCCGGCGCGGTCAAGCTGTATCGAGACCTGGGATTCGGCGAGATCGAAACACGCGGCGAGTGGACGCGCGCGTCGTCGCGCCGCGCGCCGCAAGGAATGTGGCATGACATCGCGCTGCGCCCCTTGCGCGAAGCCGATCAGCGCGCGGCGGCTGACCTGGTGCGCGCGGCAACGCCCTCGGCGGTTCAACGGTATCATTCGACCCGGAACGATTTCACCATCACCTGGGATGACCGCATGGTCGAAGCGATCGGCGATTTCTTTACCGGGCAGACGACGCAGCGCTGGGCGCTCGAAATGGACGGGCGGCTGTCCGCGCTTTTGCTGCTGCGCGGGCAGCAACTCGCGACGCCGCACCGTGTGTCGGTGGCGGTGCCGTCGGATTTCCGCGGACGCGTGGAGGACGATCTGCTTGCCTTTGCGCTGCGCGCGCTGGCGCGCTTCCCGTCGCGCGAGACGCGCGCCTATGCGACGAGCACGCACGCAGAATGGATTGCGGCGCTGGAACAAAATGGATTCAAGGCGCAGAACGTGCTGACGCTGATGGCGTTGGCGCTCTGAGCCGCGGAGGTTTGCTTGATGGACAATTCAAACACGCTGGGAATCTTGGAACAACTGGAACGCGGCGAGATCGATGCGAACGAAGCGGATGCGCGCCTGAACGCGCCGCGCCCCGCGCTCGAACGCGATTTCGCGCCGCGCGAGGACGCGCGCGCCGCGCCGGAGTGGATTCGCCGGCTGTGGGTCTATCCGCTTCTCGCTGGCGTGCTGCTCGTCGGATTCGGCGCATGGATCATCGTCGCCACGGTACACGCGAACATTCTGTGGTGGCTGCTGGGGCTGCCCATCGTTCTGCTCGGCTCGCTGGTGATTGCGCTTGCCGCGAGCGCGCGCTCGGGGCATTGGTTATACGTGAACGTCAAGGATGCCGATAGGCACAACATTCGTTTCGGCATTCCGCTGCCGCTGGGATTGGCGCGCGCGGCGCTGTGGGTTGCGCGGTGGTTTGTGCCCAAAAGCAGTTTTCGCATGGGCAAGAACCACATGGCGTTCGACAACTGGGACGACGTGAATGCGATGCTGGACGCCTTGGAACAGGAATTGAATGAGCGGCGCGGTCTGACTATCGATGTCGATGAGGATGACGAACGCGTGCAGGTTTACATCGTCTAATTGGAAATAGGAGGCGCACAATGGCGACACCGGAAGAGCGTATGCAGATTTTGAAAATGATCGAAGCGAAACAAGTCACCGCGGAGGAAGGCGCCAAATTGCTGGGCGCGCTCGGCGAAAAAGATCGCGAATCTGCCGCGCCGCAGCCGTCCCCGGCGACAAGCGGCAAATGGTTCCGCGTTCGCGTCACGGACATGAAGACGGGGCGGCGCAAGGTCAACGTCAACATTCCGCTCGGCTTGGTCGATGTCGGTTTGAGGATGGGCGCCAAGTTCGCACCCGCCGGCTTGGAAGGGCTGGATATGAATCAGATCATGACCGCCATCAAGAGCGGCGGCGAAGGCAAAGTGGTCGACGTCGAAGACGAGGAAGATGGCGAGCATGTCGAAGTGTTTATTGAATGATGCGCAGAGGCGATCCCGCATGAAAAGAAGAGGTTGCTTCGCCTCTTCGAGGCGCGCAATGACAAGATTGAATTCAGGAGGAGCATAAGATGGCTCAAAGATTTAGCGTTTCCGAAAGCCCGCGCTTGGAAATTCGCGGGTGTGCAGAGCGCGTCGCGGTCCTCGGCTGGGACGATACGCGGACGGTCGCCGTGGATGGCGCGGCGCGGCAGGAAGGCGATACCATCGTCATCGAGAACCTCAGCCGAGTCAGCGTGCGCGTGCCGCGCGCGGCGGCGGTGTCGATCGCTCACTGCGACGCCGAAGTCGTGGTACGCGATCTGTCCGGTCGAATCGAACTTGCCGAGATCGACGGCGACGTAGCGTTGAACAATCTGACCGGCGCGGCGCTCGTCCGCGATTTAGCGGGCGATCTAGCCGTGCGTGATGTTGCGTCGCTGAAGGGCGAAGGCGCGTGGGAGGGCGATGTTGTGGCGCGCGGGGTCAAGCGCATTGACGCGAACGAAATTGAGGGCGCTGTGAGTCTGTCCGATGTCGGCGCGGTGTCGATCAAAAGGTTGGGCGACGATCTCAGCGCGCGCGACGTTCACGGCGCGCTAACGCTGGACACGGTTGACGGCGACGTCAACATCCGCGCGATCGAAGGAAATTTGAAAATCGCGCGCGCGGCAGGCGACCTGATCGTTTCGGAGATTCGCGGCGCGGTGGACGCGCCCGACGTTGAAGGCGATGCGGTGATCTCTCTCGCTGCAGTCGCTGTGGTGAATTTGCGCGCGGACGGCGACGGGGTGGTCAATCTGCCAGCCGACGCGAATGCAGAATTGGAACTGGACGCGCCGCACGGCGACCTGGTCGTGCGTGCGAACATCCAGATCGCTGACCGCGACGGAAACCATCTGCGTGGCACACTCGGCGCCGGCGGTCCCAAGATCAAAGCGGAATCGACGCGTGGCGATTTGATTCTGCGCGTACGCGCGGAGTATGAAGAGTACGCGGAGTACGCTGCGTATGCGGATTACGCCAAGTGTGCCGGCGGGATGGGACGCCAGATTGCCGAGCAAGTCAGAGAGTCGGTTGAACAATCACTCCATGAATCCGGAATCCGCCATCACGGAAAACATCGCCCTTTTGGATTTCGGTATCACGGACGCGACCGCGACACCGCCGCGCGCGAAGAGCGCGCGGCGGACAAGCCGCACGGACCTGCCGCAGGAACCCCGGAGCGCCAAGCGATCCTTGATGCGATCGCGCGCGGAGAGTTGAGCGTGGACGAGGCGATCAAGAAGCTGAGCGGCGAGCAATAAACTAAACGCGCGGCAAGCCGCGCGTTTCTAGTCATCCGGGAGAAAGGTATGCTCGCTGTTTTGCGTCAGCGTAATTTTAGCC
>JBBIJS010000058.1:0-12884 GCA_037445855.1 Chloroflexota bacterium
ATCGTCGACGGTCCGGTGCTCGTCCTCGCCGGACCGGGCAGCGGCAAGACGCGCGTACTGACGCACCGCGTCGCCTACCTGATCCACGAGGTCCACATCTCGCCCCACCAGATTCTCGCCGTCACATTCACGAATAAAGCCGCGCGCGAAATGCGCGAGCGGCTGACGAAACTCGTCGGCGAGGAGCGCGTGCGCGATCTGACGATCGGCACCTTCCACGCGACGTGCGCGCGCTTTTTACGCCGCGACGGCGAGCGCCTCGGACTCGGACGCGGCTTTGCGATCTACGACGAAGACGATCAGCTGAGTCTGATGAAACGTATCGTCAAAGAAATGAACCTCGACGATAAAAAGTACCGTCCCGGCGCGGTGCTGGGCGCGATTGGCAAGGCAAAGAACGAGTTGATTCCGCCGGAGGATTACGTACCGCCGTCGTACTGGCACGAAGCGATCGGGCGCGCGTACAACCGCTACCAGCAGCTGCTCGCGGAAAACAACGCGGTCGATTTCGACGATCTGCTGATGCAGACGGTGCGCCTCTTCCGCGAGAACGCCGACCTCCTCGCGCGCTATCAGGAACGCTACCGCTATTTGCACGTCGACGAATTTCAGGACACGAACATCGCGCAGTACGTGCTGATGAAATTGCTCGCGGACCAGTACCAGAATCTGTTCTGCGTGGGCGACGAGGATCAATCGATCTATATGTGGCGCGGCGCGGACTATCGCAACGTGCTGCGCTTCAGCGACGACTTTCCGAACGCGCACGTCACGCTGCTGGAGCAAAACTATCGCTCGACGCAAACGATTCTCGACGTGGCGCAAGCCGTGATCCGCAAGAACACGTCGCGGCACAAGAAAAAATTGTGGACCGAAAATACGCAGGGCGTTCCCATCACGCTGCGCGAGGTGTACAACGAGGACGAGGAAGCGCAATTCGTCGTCGACGAAATCACGCGGCTGACGCGGCAGGGCTTTCATCCGCGCGACTGCGCGGTGTTCTATCGCACCAACGCGCAATCGCGCAGTCTGGAAGATGCGTTCGTGCGGCGCGGCATGCCGTACCAACTCGTCGGCTCGGTGCGCTTCTACCAGCGCCGCGAGGTCAAAGACCTACTGGCGTACCTGCGGCTGATCAACAACCCCAACGACAGCGTCGCGTTCAACCGCGTGCTCAATGTCCCGCCGCGCGGCATCGGCAAGAAAAGTGTGGACGAGCTGGCGCTATGGGTGGATCGACTGGGCGTCTCGCCGGTCGCGGTGCTGGAAACGCTGAAAGCGCAGCTGGAAGACGCAGGGCGGAAATCGAAGGACGAACTTCGCCCTTCGCCTCTCGCCGCGGAGGCATTCGACGCGCGGACGCGCAAGGTCTTGCTGCCGTTCGTGAATCTAATTCAAAGTCTGCATGACGCGCAAGCCGAAAAGAATCTCGTCGATCTGTTTGATCTGATCGTCTTGAAAACCGCGTACGAGCCGTATGTCCGCGACGGAACCGAGGAAGGCGAGGATCGCTGGGGGAATGTGCAGGAATTACGCAAAGCGATCCGCAAGTTCTCCGGCGCGGCGTCCGAGGTCGCGCTCGTCCAGTTCCTGGAAGAGGTCGCGCTCGTCGCGGACATCGACGCGCTGAAAGAAGATGTGGATGCGCCGATCCTGATGACGCTGCACACCGCGAAGGGGCTGGAATTCCCGGTCGTGTTTATCGTCGGGCTGGAAGAAGGGCTGTTCCCCCATTCACGTTCGTTCGAAGACCCGGCGCAGATGGAAGAGGAGCGGCGGCTGTGCTACGTCGGCATCACGCGCGCCAAGGCGCGGCTATATCTCATCAACGCGTTCCGCCGCGCGTTTTACGGCAACTCGGAAGCCGGCACGCCCTCGCGGTTCCTCGCGGACATCCCGCGCGAATTGATCGCCGGCAGCGGTGGACCGGCATCGCGCAGTCAGCCGGCGCGGACGCCCGCGCGCGATCGATCCGATGACAAGGACATCGGGCGCAGCCACCCTGACCCGGCGCCCGTCGCGCGCCGCCGCGCGCAGATCGAGCAAAATCTGGAATTCAAAGCCGGCGACCGCGTGCAACACTCCATTTTCGGCGCCGGTGTGGTCGTATCGAGCAAGTCGAGCGGGACAGACGAAGAAGTCGAAGTGGCGTTCGTCGGCAAGGGCGTCAAGCGGTTGATCGCGCGCTACGCCGGCTTGGCGAAGAAATAGGACAAAGGTCATCAGAGCGCACCCGTACTAGATGCTTATAGACGTCACATTCTTGACTGTGCTAGAATAAAATCAGTGGCTGGGTCTCGGTTCATTCCGATCGGGCAGAGCGTGATCCCGCCGCCAAATTTAGAGCCGGTTAGAATGTGATTCGATGGGTCGCCGTTGGAAAAATCTAGTCATAATTGTTTTCGCATTCTTTGATCTGCTTGCGGTACTCCTCGTCGCGGCGGCTATTCTCCTCAAGCGCTTCTTCGAACTCAACCCCGGCATCGTAGAAATCTTCCTGCGCCTGCAGGATCGGCAAGCGGCACAAGCACACGCTCTTCAAACGCCGGAGAGTGTTTCGTGAAACCCTGGACCCGTCTGTCTCCGCCTCAGATTTCAAAACTCATTCCTTACCTGTTGGCGCTGCTGGCATTGTCGGCGGTCTTGCTTTTTCCGTCCAGCATGATCCTGCGCAACGAGTTGCTCCTCGTCGCCGGGGTGACCTTGGTTTACGCGACAATCATCCATCTGCCGATCCTTAAAGGTCGTACCACGATTGCCGCTTCTCCGGTCAGCCCGTTTGCCCATACCCTGATGATCAGTTTCGCCGTGGCGGTTCTCGGCGACGCCATCCCGACCGTGGCGACAATCTATATGCTTTCAATCGCGGCGCTGGGAATCCGGCGTGGGCTGAAATATGCTCTGTTCACGGCATTGCTTTCTTCGCTCGGATATCTCAGCGCGCTCACCCTCGTTCCCGGCATCCGCTTAGAGGATACTGATTCAGCGGTACTCATTGGGCTATTCTTCATGATCGCGTTGCTGGTCGGCTTGCTTTCCGAAGCGTCGCACCGTCAGGCGCGCGAAGCGGAGAATATCGTCGCGCATAGCCGCGAGGCGATCATGATTCTCGATGCGCGCGGGAATCTTGAATTCCTCAACCCAGCCGCGATCGCCATCGGCGGCTATGCCGCGGAGGAACTGGAAGGACATTCGTTCTTCGAAGTGATCGATCCTGCCGACCACGCCAATGCGCGCGCCGTCTGGGATTCGCTCGCCGCGCAAGGATCGACCGATCAGATCTTCCAGGTCCGGCTGCGGCGCAAGGACGGCGAGACGCGAATCCTTGCGGCGACGTTGGCGGTGCACGACCCCGACACGCGGCGCTATCTCGTCATCGCCCGCGACATCACCGCGCAGGAGATCGCACGCACGGCGCACGACCGGCGTCTGCGCGAACTGGAAGCGGAACGCACGGTCGCGGCGGCGGTCAGCCAAACGCTCGATTTGCCGCGGGTGCTCGACCTCGCGCTGGAGCAGGCGCTCAGCACGCTCCAAGTGGACGCGGGCGCAATTTATCTCGCGGATGACGCGCAAACGGAACTCACCCTCGCCGTCTGGCGTCATCCCTCCCCAGAATACGCGGCGCGGTGGAATCGGCATCTCTTCGGCGAAGGCATCACTGGCAAAGCGGCGGCTCTGCGCGAACTCATTCTGGTTTCCAACCTCGATCTGGACCCGCGCGTCTCAATGGAGAACCGCGAGTATCCGCGCCTGCTTTCCCAGGTCAGCGTGCCTTTGATTGCGCAAGACCGGGTGGTCGGCGTATTGAATGTGAACGGGTACGAGCCGCAGCATTTTACCGAAGCCGACGCCGCGCTCCTGCGCGCCATCGGCGCGAGCGTTGCAGTGGCGATCGATCACGCGCGTTTGTACGAGGCGCTGGAACATCGCGTGGTGGAGCGATCCGCTGAACTCGCCGCGCTGAGCCGGATCGCGGTCGCGATCAATCAATCGCTAGATTTGAACAGCGTGCTCGATGCCGCGTTGGGAGAAGTCACGCGGACGCTTCAAGTTCGCGGCGGGTGGTTCTATCTGCTGGACTCGACGGGGAGCGTATTGGTCCTGCAGGCGGAGCGCGGCGGGACGAGCGCGCTGATCGATCACTACAAAACGATCCGGGTCGGGCAAGGCCCGGTAGGGCGGATGGTCGAGACGCGCCAGCCGTTCGCCGCGAACCTGGAGGACATTGAGGCGAGTGGGCGCGCCCTCTTGGCAGACGCCCAGTATCGCTCGATGTGCGCCGTGCCGCTGTTGATCGAGGAACGCATCGTCGGCGTGATCGGTTTGGCGAGCGATCAACCGGCGCGATTTGGCGAAGCCGAGGTGACCTGGCTGAGCGCGGTTGGAAATGCCATCGGCGTCGCGTTGAAGAATGCGCATCTGTTTGAAGAGACCCGCCAGCGCGCCGATCAATTCAAGGCGCTCTACGAAACAGCGCATGACCTGGCGAGACTCCAGGATTTGCCGGCATTACTGCAGACCATTGTCGAACGCGCCGTTGGACTCCTTGACGCGACGGGCGGCGGAATTTACCTGTATGATCCAGCGCGCGGCGATTTGCGGATCGAGGTAGCCACGCATCCGTCAACGCCGGCGGGAACACGGCTGACGATCGGTGAAGGCATGGCAGGACGCGTTGCCCAAACCCTTCAGCCACTCATCGTGAACGACTATCGAACGTGGCTTAACCGCTCTCAGAAATTTGAAGGGTCGCCGCTGACGGCTGTGATCGAAGTGCCGATGCTCTATGGCGGTGAATTGATCGGAGTCTTGGTCGTTGAAGAGGTTGGCGAAACGAAGCACCAGTTTAGCGAAGAGGACGCGCGCCTGCTCTCTCTCTTTGCTGGTCAAGCCGCCAGCGCCGTCCACAACGCGCAGCTTCTCGGCGAGACCAAGCAACACGGCGAGCGCCTTGCGCTCCTCAACCGAATTGTGCGCGCGCTCAGCGCGACCCTGAAATTGGACGATCTCCTGGAGATCGTCTACCGTGAGATTTCAACCGTGATGGACACGGACGCGTTCTTTGTCGCGCTGTACGATCCATCCACCACCGAATTGGATTTCCGCATCCGCATCGATCAGGGCGTCCGGGAATCGGTCCAGCGGCGTCCCCTCAGACCGGGTCTAACCCATGCCGTCGTCACTAACAAAAAACCGCTCTTGATCCGCGATTTCGAGCAGGAAAAGGACCACCTGCCGCCAGCCAGAGTGTGGGGCACGATGCGCGCCCCGCAATCATGGCTCGGCGTTCCGATGCTGCTGGGCGATCGACTCGTCGGCGTGATCTCCGTGCAGGCATACCGATCCAATGCCTATGCCCGCGCGGAGCAAGAACTGCTCTCCACGATCGCCGACGCGGTCGCGGTGGCGGTTGAGCACGCGCGTTTGTTCGAAGAGACCGCCCGGCGGGCGGAACAACTAGGCACGCTGCGTGAGATCGACCACACTTTGAGCTCGATGCTGGAACTGGAGCCGATGCTCCAAACGACGCTGCGCCGGCTCGAAGAGATTGTGCCGTACGATAGCGCGGCGGTGCTCCTGCTGGGTGGCACGACGCTGCGCGCAGCCGCCGCGCGCGGACGCGAGGAAAATGCGCTGATGCAATTTACGCTCGACATTTCCAACAACGCGATCTTCGCCGAAATGGACGAGCAACGTGCGCCGATCATCATCGACGATCTGGCGAAATCTCCGGCGTGGGCGCGCGTGCCCGGCTTGGAATCCGCGCGCGCGTGGCTCGGCGCGCCGCTCGTCGCGCGCGGCGAGCTGATCGGACAGATCGGGATCTTCAGCGGGACGCCGGGCAAATTCACGCGCGAGCACGCCGACCTGGTGCTCTCGTTCGCCAATCACGCCGCCATTGCCATCGCGAACGCGCAATTGCACGCGGCGTTGAACGAGCAAGCGCGCTGCGACAGTCTGACCCAGGTCCTGAACCACGGAGCGTTCATCGATGCGTTGCGCGCCGCCGCCGCGCGCGGCGAAACCATCGCGATGATCATGTTCGACCTGGACGATTTCAAGCGCTACAATGATACCTACGGACACGTCGTCGGCGACACGGTGCTGCAAGCCACCGCCCAGGCGATTCGCGCTCACGTCAAGAACACGGATTTCGTCGGGCGCTGGGGCGGCGAAGAATTTGCAATCGCGCTCTGCGGCGCCACACGGGCGGGCGCGCTTCGCGTCGCCGAGCGGATCCGCGTCACGCTCGCCGAAACGCCGATCAAGGATCGACACGATCACTGGATTCCAGCGCCCACGGCGAGCCAGGGCATTGCCGCGCTGTCCGAGACCGCACGCGATGTCGATGAGTTGATCGAGCAAGCCGACCGCGCGCTCTATCGCGCCAAATCACGCGGGCGCGATCAAACCGCGCTGGCGGGAAAATAGGAAACAAAAACCTTGCGCCGGTTCGCGAACCGGCGCAAGGTTGATCGCCTCGCGCATCAGTATCTCCCCAGTTCTTCCAAGCGCTCGTCGTCGATTCCAAAATAGTGCGCGATCTCATGCCGCAAGGTTCGTTTGATCGCCCGCCGCAGCTCCGCTTCATTCCGACAACTACGCGCGATCGGCTGTCGAAAGATGCTGATCTTGTCCGGCAAAACCATGCCATAGTTGGTCGTGCGCTCGGTGAGCGGTATGCCATGGTAAAAGCCGAGCAAGTCCGCACGATCATCCACGCCCGCTAGATCGAGCGTCTCCGCATCGGGCCAATCCTCAGCCACGATCGCGACGTTCGCGATATGGCGCCGCAGGTCTTTGGGCAATTCGTCGATCGCCTGACTCAGCACGCGATCAAATTCATCAGGGTTCATCGCGCGGATTATAGCATGGAAACCGCGCGGCGGCGAGGACGCTCAAGCCGGTCTCTGGCGATGCCGGCAGTCGAAACGCTCGTCACACGGCAATGACTCTCATTGTTTCTGCGCCAATTTTTCAGCCAGCGGCGAAAGCAGTAACCGGCACAAGAACGGGATAGGCAATCTCTCGGTCGCCGCGCCGTGTGAGTTCGCTAAACACTCGATCTCCGCGCGGCGCGTTCGCCAATTGAACCGCGCCCTGACGATCGCCGCGCGAACGATCCGGGCTTGCCGCAGCGCGCTTAATGAATAGGTAACTTGTTCCAACGGCACCGCGCAGCCCGCCGCGCACACCACCGCGGCGAGCCGGGCGGCGCTCGTCCGCGCTGGATCGTAGTTCACCGCCGCGCGCTCGGACGCATAGTTGACGCGCGCGGCAACCACGCCCGGCAATTGCGCCAGCGCGCGCTCGAGCTCCGGCGCGCTCTTGGCGCAGGACATTCCTTGGATTGGGAACGAGATTTGATGCGTAGCCATTTTTTACGGCGGACCCCAATCGGACGCGATCAAGAGTTTCTTGGTCGCTTGCGTTGGGTCGTTCGTTTGGAGCGCAACTTGGAAAAGATGTTTGCCGCCCATCCCTTCATGCATCATCAGATCGGTGGAGAGCGTAGTCGATTGACCGGGCTGCAAGGTCGTCTGACCGACGACCACTTCACCCGGTCAACACCCTGCCAAAACAGTCGCCACGGGCGGCACGGTCAGTTTCAGCGTGCCATCGCCGACGTTCTTGATGGCAAACGTCGCGCGCACCGTTTCATTGAACGCGCGATGACCTAGATCGACTTGGTCGCGGTCGACTTGCAAACGCGGACCGATCGTTCCTTGCACCGCTGCCTGGTTGGCGGTGGTGAACGCAACGAAGGCGATGAACAGGATGACGACGAGCGCGACGATCAATGGAATCGCTGTCTTCGTCGCGTTCTTGCGCTCACGTTGCGAGCGCGTGCGCTCACGCTCCGCAACGCGAATCTGGGTCTTTCGAACCGGTTGGTCGGACATGGCATTGACTCCCTTTAGTTTATTTCGTAAAGCCGTAATCAAAAACAAATGAACGAAGGAAACCAATCGCGTCCCACATATCTTGATCGGTGTACAGCGTTCTCCACTCCGGCATTCCCGTGCCCATCCCACCCCGCAGAATCTTGCCCTGAAGCAAGACGTCGCTCGCCCCCAGCATTTTCGACGCATCGGTAAAATCAGCGGGACCGCGCTTGACGGTACTCATCAACGATGCACTCACCTGCATCGCCGCAAGTCCGGGCAGATTCCTCCCGGCGGTACCATTCCCCTTCCCGCCTTCGCCGTGGCACGCGGCGCAGTCGCGCGCGAACAACGCCCGCCCGTGCGCGATGGCTGCGTCACCCGCCGCGCTCTTCCATGCGAACGCCACGGCGTCCCACAAATCCGTGTCGCTGTTCGCCTTGAGCGCGGGATCGCCGCGCAGTCGCGCAAAGACATCGCTGGGCGATTGGTTTCGCAAATCGTCCGGGACGGCGAGGTCTAACCGCGCGCCGCGCGCGGCAGCGGGGCGCGCGGCGGGCACATTCGGCGCGGGGTGCGGCGCGTCAATATCGATCTTCATCTGCTGATAAAGCGGCAGCGCTGCAAGCGGCGGCGGCTGATCCGGATTGGCAGGATCGATCACCTGGATCACCCCGCGCATGCGCCAATGGTCGACGCTGCACCAGCGCGTGCACGCGAACGCGAATCGTCCCGCGCGGGCAGCGACGAACTCGACCTGCTCCACGTGTCCGGGCAGAATCTCGTCCACCGCGATACCGAGCGCGGGAATCTCGAAACCATGAACCACGTCGCTGGCGGAGATGCGGAGGCGCACTCGCTCGCCCACGTTCACGTTGATCGTATCGGGAATCCAGCCGCCGCTGGCGGGCGCGTGCGCGACCAGATCGATCGTGCGGATGCCCGGCTCGTTCGTCCGCCACGCCTGGTAGGCAAACAGCGCGACGGGGAATACGATGAGAATCAAGCAGATCACGCTCAAGGCGAAGATTTCTTTTTTCATTGTTCGTTTAGACATACAACCAGACCAGTCCCAGCGTAAAGGTCACGGCGAAGGCGACAATCGGCAATGCCGCGCGCTGCGACACGTGCTGCTCGCGCGCGGTGCGAAGCGCAACAGCAATGGAGGCAACCAAACCGACCAGCAGAATTGGAATCTGCAAGATCGGGTGTCCGCCCGCGAGGTACGGCGTCCATTTCCAATCCGCGGTCCCGAAAAGATTCCAGCCCCACCCGAATGGATCGGACAGCACTGCCCACGCGTACGAAATGTTCGTCAGGACAAACGAGAGACTGAACGCCGCCCACGCCCCAAGTCCCAACGGCAGCGCCGCGTAGCCATAATCGATAAAGAAGTTGCGCGCCGGCGTTTGCACGCGCGCGATCACCCGCGCCAGCGCGGCGCACGCGAAAAATATTCCTGGCACGATCACGAGCATCAGCGCGAGCAAACCTAGCGCGTACCCCCACCAGTTCGGCGAACCGACCGCGTAAGCGGCTTGTTTGATTTCTGCCCACGGTCCCATAAACACAACCGTGTACAGCGGCGCGCCCGCTAACATCATCAAGCCGCGGTACGCCTCGTCGAATCGTCGTCCGTTGTTCGTCAGCAAATCTGCGCCGAACGGACGCGCGTACAGCGCGACGTTGTCGAGCGAACACGTTTTCAAACACTCGGCGCACATACCGCAGTACGTGTTCTTATCGAGCGCGGCGGGAAAGACCAACCACGGACAGCCATATCCTCTTTCATTGCCGGTGTAGCACGTTTTGTCATGGTGCGTCGCGCAGAGCGCGTGGTCTTTGACCCGGACTTGCGCCGGCGCAAGCTGCGAATACAAACCAATGAAACCACCGACGGGACAAATGTATCGGCAGAAAATGCGTCGCTCGTAGAGCAGACTGGTCACGAGGGCGATGGTCACGAAGAGGAGCAGCGCCAGCGCGCTCACAAACGGCGTCGTCAAGATGACTTTGGCGAACAGCGCGACGGCGATGAAGGCGGCGTTCTGAAGCCAGAGGTTGCTTAGCCGCCGGGGAAACTTCCAGCCCAACGTGAACAACCGGCCGCCCTCGCGCGGCTGAACGAGCGCGCGGCGCTGCAGCCATTCACCCGGCGCGGGGATCGGGCACACCGCGCACCAGAACCGTCCGGCGAGTGGCACCAGCACGAGTATCAAAAGCGCCCACCACACGATCCAGACGAACACGATCCCAAAGTTCCGGCTACCCGCCGGCGTACCGGCTAGCCCGGTGAGGATCGCCAACACAAAGAACGGCAAGGTCGCCGCGACGAGCGACCACTGCAACCAGCGGCTGACCAAGAGCTGCTTGACGATCGGAATGCCCGTCAGTTCGATGCGTGATGTGGTCATTGCGAATTTTCACCACCCCAGCGAAGACACCGAGAAAATCTCTATGCCTTCGTGCCTGTGCGGTCAGTCTTTCCAGAAAAACATGACTGCGCCAATCGCCGCGATCAACGTCACCGCGCTCGCGCGCGCAAGCGGGAGATCCGGCTCAACGCTCAACTCTCCGATCATGAACGGATGGAGCGCGCCGCAGGAGACCGAGCAGCGGAACTTGAATTTGCCTTCTTGGTCCGCGATAAACGCGGCGTCCGCGCTTCTGCCCGGCTCCGCCTGGATGTTCACGGCATAGCCGTCGATATACAAGCCGTGTTCCGCGTCCAGCGATTCAAAGTGAATCTTGACCGTATCGCCGCGCTGAACGCTGACGGTCGCCGGCTCGAACGCGAAGGTGCGCGCATTTATCGCGATCGTGTGCGTTTGCGGCGCGGCGGCGGCAATCGGCAGCGGGACGAGGATCGCCGCCCCGAGCAGCAGGAGCGTCGTCGCGGCGATGAGGATTTGCCGGCGCGTGTCAAGCCAAGTCATCATCATTGATTCGGCGGACCAAACTGACTGTAAGTTGAAACGATCGTCGCGCGAATGTCGCCGGGCGATTTGCCTTGCCGCGACAATCGCATCACATCCTGAGTGATGTCCACACACAGACTACAGCCGAGCGCGTGGCTATCGAAGACCCGCGCGCCGTCGGCTTTCGACTGTTTGACGTAGCACGAGTAATTGCTGGTGTGCCCAAGCGCGCCGCAGCCGCAATAGCACGGCACGTTTTGAAGCGCGCCGGCATTGGCGGCGGCAAACTGGTACGCCTCGCGGACGCGCGTCGGCGCGTTTTGCATTTCCGCCGGCAGCAGATCCATCGCGCCCAGCGTCATATCGTTTGAAGCGCCCGCCGCGCACGCCGTCGTCAACAGCAACGGCGCGCTCACGGCGATCAGCAGGACGAACGAGATAAATCGATGCATGGGCTTGCTCCCGGACTACTTTGACGGTCACTTTTTTTTCGCCACAGAACCACACAGATTACGCAGAAATTGTTCTTCTGCGGAGTGCTTCCATGTGACGCGCAGCGTGCGGCGAATCCGTCTCGTCACCCCAGTATTGTAATCGCAATGCCGCGCCGCGCTCACCGCCGAATGGCGGTAATTCGGCAAGCCATTCGGCGCGTCCCGGCAACAAAAAAGCGGTCGCCCCAATGGGCGACCGCTCGCAGTTCTATTCAGTTATTCTGCCATTGACGCGCCGGTGGCAGGCGCTTTCGAGACCAGCGTCAAGCCGGGTTTCCACGGCGTGCCGAGCAGGGGCAACAGGTAGCGATCCACTCCCCAATAGCCGGCGATCCGCCACGCCAGGATGAGCAGCACCGAGAGCGCGAAGAAGACGGGGTTCACGCTCGCCGTGCCCGCCATCATAAAGTTCCAGTTCAAAAAGCCGCCGAAGAACGCCGCGATGCCGGTGAACGCTCCGAGCAATAGCGCGAGTCCGACCAGCAGCTCGCCGGCGACGACCACCTTGGCAAACCAGGTATACGCCTGCGTTGCCAGCATGAACTGGATGAACTGACGGTACCAGTCGAACGTAATGACCGGCTTGGGGGTCACTGCGACTGCACCCGTCCAGAAACCCTTGAGCGCCGCGCCGCCGTCGATCCAACCGGCGCCGGTCAGCTTGCCGTAGCCGGACGTGAGCCACGTATACGCCATATACAGGCGAACGATCAACCACACCCACGCCATCCGCGTGTCTGCGAAAATAAACCGGGCGATGGGCGAGTCTGAGATTTCCGAATTGCGACGTGCTACGATCTGTGCCATATCGATCCTCCTTGATTTGACTTCGCCCTCATCTTATCTCAGTTTCACCTTCGCGGCTATCGCCATTTGTCGCGTTTACGGCGCGCACATTAGCGCGCCGGTGACCGCGCCAAATGGCGCGGAATGAAATACGTCATTTGGCGCAGTCCGAGCAGTCCGCCGGCGAGCCGCCTGCGCCAAAGTTGTAAACATTCATCCGCTATCAACCGCTGGGTGCTTGAGCGGCACATAGGCAACCACTTTGGTCCCCTTGCCGCGTTCCGATCTCACGTAAATGTTCCCGCCGAGCAACTGGGCGCGTTCTTGCATTCCCATCAAACCGAAATGCCCCGCTTGCGCAAAGCCGGTCGACGATTCGGGCGCGTCGAAGCCGATCCCGTCATCCTCGATCGTCGCGGTCACCGCGTTCGGCTCGAACAGGAGCGTCACCGCCGCATCTTTCGCGCGGGCATGTTTGCTCACATTGCGCAACGCTTCCTGCACGATGCGAAAGATCACCAGCTCGCGCTCCGCGTCCAGCCGCGCCTCATCGCCGCGCGCCTGAAAGCGCGCACGCGCTTCGTGCGTCAGCGTTTCGAGCGCGGGAATCAGCCCCAACTCATCGAGGTAGGTCGGGCGCAGATCACGCACAAAGCGCCGCACCGACGTCAGCGACTCGCTCAGCAATTCCTTCAGCTCTTGCATTTTCGCAGCCGCCGCGACCGGATCGCGCGCCGTCGCTTTTTGCACCATCTCGATGCGCTGCTGCAACGCGATGAGCGACTGGATCGTATCGT
>JBBIJS010000059.1:0-12874 GCA_037445855.1 Chloroflexota bacterium
ATTGTGTAACTGCTCGGTCTTGCGAAGGTTCGCAGCTCTGTTCGGCAGAAAATCGCCGTTGCGAAGAAAGCTTACCGCATTGACAACCCGTTTGTACCCGGCGTAAGGATTGGCGGAGTAGTTACGGCATTTCACTTTGACGCTCGTGATGGGTTGTGGTAAGATGCGCTCGTGTCAGAGAAAATTAAAGTGCGACACGCTCGCGCGGACGACCAGCGCGCGGTCATTGCGTTTTGTCAGCATACCTTTTCCTGGGGCGATTACATCCCGGCCGTGTGGGACAAATGGCTTGCCGATTCGACCGGCATCTTGCTGGTTGGTTTGATCGATGAACAGCCGGTGGGTTTGCTCCACCGCGCCTTGTTGGGTCCGGAGATCGCGTGGCTGGAGGGGATGCGCGTCCATCCGGATTTCCGGCGGCAGGGTGTTGGCGCCGCGCTGGACGCGGCGGCACGCGCAGAGGCGCGCGCACGCGGCTGCCGAAGGGCGCGGCTCGCGACCAGCATCCAAAACATTGCCGCGCAGAAAACGCTGGCGACCGCGGGCTATGCTTGCCGCGCACGCTTCAACGAGTGGATAGCCAAGCCGGCGCGCCGACAATTCGCCGGGGCGCGTGTTGCCGCGAGTGCGGATGCCGAGAAAATTCTTGAAGCATGGCGTGCGTCGCCGGTGATGGAGTCATCGCACGACCTTTTGCCGGATCGCGACTGGCGCTGGCACGCGCTGACGCCCGCGCGGTTGCGCGCGCAGATCGACGCGGCCCAAGTCCGCGCGGCGGACGGCGGCTTTGCGATCCTACTCGCGTTCGCGGAAACAGACTGGAGCGGCTTGAGTCTGCACGCGCTGGCGGGCGATGAAGAGACGGCTTTTACGCTCGCGCTCGCCGCGCGCGGCGAAGCCAAGTATCGCGGCTTTCCGCGGCTTGAAGCGCTCGTCGGCGATGACGCGACGTTAAACCGGGCACTGGAACGCGCGGGCTATCGCCGCGAAGGTGGCATGTTCATCTACGAGCAAGGACTCTAAAGGATGAATGTTAGGCGCGTAGTTTCTTTTTTTCATCCTGCATCCTTCATCCTTCTGCCTTTACTTTTCACCGCGTGCGCCCCGATTCCGATACCGACCGCTACGTTGTTCACGCCGACTCGACCGGCTTCGCCGACGGCAACTGTGACACCGACCAATACGCCAACCCCATCGCCGATTCCAACGGCTGCCGCGACGGAGACGATGACCGCGACGCCGGCGCCATCGCCGACCGCGACGCCTTTCGTCTACGAACGCAGTCCGCGCGCGTTGTTGATCGAAGCCGACGTTACGGGCGACGCGGCGATAGTGCCCGAAGACAGGCACGTTCCGCTTTGGCGGCTCTACGGTGATGGACTGGTCATTTTCGCCGGCGACAGCGCGCCGCTCGCTTCGGGCATGGACGCGGTCGTGCGCGTTGGACATTTGTCCGAGACGGAGATTCAAAACCTGCTCGCGTACCTGAGTGGCGTCGGATTCTTTGCGCTGAACGATGCGTACGCGCCGCGCGCCGCGCCGGTTGATGCGCCGGCGGCGCGCATCACTGTTTTTCTGGGGAAAGCGAAAACGGTTCAGGTGTCCGCACCCGGTTCGGATGGGACGCCGCAGAATTTTTCGGATGCGCTGGCTCGCCTCACGCAAACCGTTCCCGCGGACGCACAGACGTTTGCGCCAACCGACGCGTATCTGGAATCGACGGACGCGGGTCCCGTCAGCAATTTTAGCGCGAAGGACGCGCTGGGCGAGTGGGCGGTCGCGGGCGTGCGGCTTGCCGATGCCATCAACGGCATTACGATCTCCGGCAGCGCGTACACGCAGACGAGCGCGCTCCTCGCCAAGGATTTGCCTTCTACGTTGTTGTGGGACGGCGACCGGGTTTATCGCGTTCGATTCGCGCCGAACCTGCCGCGTGGAATGCCTTTGAGCGATTGGGTCGGGACCATCCTGGACGCGCCGCGAGAATTCGACGGACGAGTGTTCGACATTGTCGGCTACTATCGCGGCGCGAATCTCTACGGCGAAGCGGCGGGCAATTCGCCGGTGACGCGCAGCGATTGGGTCATCGCCGATCACAGCGGCGCGATCTGGGTGACCGGCGCCGCGCCGGTCGGTCTCGATCCCTCGGCGCGCGCGGACGCGTGGAGCGCCATCCGCTTGTCGGCGCGCGTGGTCTACACGCGTTTGGGCGTCAGTCATCTCGAGGCGCGGCGCGTGGAGATTCTATCGCGCAGCGCGTCTACACCGACTGCCGCCGCAACCGTGACCCTCGCGGCAACTCGGACGGTGACGGCGACGGTCAGTCTCACGCCGACGCGCAGCGTGACCGCGACGAATGTGCCATGACAAAGGTTACCCAAGAAGGAAATGTTGAAATCTCAACTGCTCGCCAGCGTGCTGGTCTCACTCCTGACCGCGTGCGCGGCGCCGGAGAATCCGGTGACTAGTTCGCCGGCGGCATCGCCCATTGCGAGTGCCGACAGCGCCATCGCCGCGGTCAAGGCGCAATTCCCGGCGGTGGCTAAGATCGAAAAGACGGCTAAAGGTACCATCGGCGCGTCGACCAACATCACGGCGCTCGATCGCGCGGACGGCTGGGACTTGGTGTTCTGGGAGGGCTGGGGCGATTGTCCCGCCGGCTGCATCAACAATCGTTATTCCTATTTTTCGGTGAAGCGGGATGGCAGCGTCGCGCAAGTTGGTGAATACGCGCGCGTGTTCAATGCCGACCAGAATTCTTTTGACAGCACGGGCGCGCCGATGTGGAGCGTGCCGAAATAGCACGGATCGATTTGCAGAAACTAATTCGCACGATCGCGTTCGTGCTGCTGCTCGTCGCAATGGCGGCGCAGGGAGCGTTGGCGCAAGCTCCGGACGCGGTCGCCGATCTGGCAGCGCGCGTGAACCGCGAGCGGCTCGCGCAAGGACTGGCGCCGTACGCGCTGAACGCAAAACTGACCGCCGCGGCGCAGGCGCACGCGAACGATATTGCCGGCACTGGAAATTACAGCCACACCGGCTCGGACGGCTCGACCGTTTTTGACCGCGTGGCGCGGACCGGGTACGGCGCGTACAGCTGGGGACGGCGGCTGGGCGAGAACTGGGCGTGGTATCACGATGCCGCGACCGCGATGGCGTTCTGGATGAGCAGCCCGCCGCACCGCGCCAACATCCTGCACGCGCTCTATCGTGAGATCGGTATCGGCATTGCGCCGAGCCAGGGCAACACCGTGTTCGTCATCGATTTTGGCGCGCAGCCCAACGTCCTGCCGGTCTTGATCGACGCTGGCGCAAGCGAAACGCGCGCGCTGACGGTGACGCTCGCGTTGAGCAACGAAGACGTCATGCCGAACGGCGACGGCGCCGGCACGCTGGGGCGCGCGACCCAGGTGGAAATCTCGAATACACCGGAGTTTGCCGGCGCGGTGTGGCAGGCGTACGCGCCGCAGCTCGCGTGGACGCTGGCGCCGGGCGGCGGCGCGAAAACGGTCTACGTCAAATATCGGGATGCGCAGGGACGCACCGCGACGGCGAGCGATTCGATCTCGTACAGCGTTCCCGTCACGCCGACTCTGCGTCCCACCGCGACCAGGACGCGGACGCCGCGACCCAGCGCAACGGCGACCGTAACGGCAACCGAGACGCCGACGCTCGCGCCGAGCCAAACGGCGACGCCGGAGTTGACGCCAACGGAGACCATCAGCGCGACGGTGACCGCGACCGTCGCGAGCGACTCGCCGACGGCGCTCGCAGCGGCGACGCCCGCCGTGCTCGATTCACCCGCCGCGCAGCAATTCGATTCGGTTGCGCTCGGCGCGTTCGGACTCGTCGTGATGCTTGCCGTTTTGATCGCCGTGGGATATTTTGCGCGGCGCACCTAACCGACTTGAGGTTTAAGAATTGATCTGGCGACCTGGAATCATTATTCTTGCGCTTGCGCTGCCGGCGCTGCTGATGGGCTGCGCCGCGCTGCAAACTTTTCTTCCCGCGCCCACGGAGACGCCGGCGGCGACGGATTACATCGCCTACACCGTTCGCGCCGGCGAGACGCTGTCACAGATCGCCGCGCAATTTCATATGACAGTCGAGCAAGTGATCGCGCTCAACTCCGACCGGTATCCGACGCTCGCGCGGGATCCCTCGGTCTTGCAGCCGGGATGGCGGCTGCGCGTGCCGGCGCGCAATGCCACCGCCGCCGCGCGCGCGACCGCCGATGCCGTAGCGCCCTCGGTCAACCTGAGCCCGGCGAGCACCGCGATTGTCGACAGCATCAACGCGGCGCGCGCTCAGCGGGGGATGGGGCTGCTGCGAATGGACGCGGTGCTGACGCGCATCGCGGGCGACCGCAGCGCGGACATGATCGCGCGGAATTATTTCAGCCATTACGATCCGCAGACGGGACAAGAACCGCTGCTACGGTACCTGCAAGCGACTGGCTACGTGTATGTGTACGCCGGCGAGAATATCGCCGAGATAAAAAATGGCTCGGACTTTGTTCTGCCGTGGCTGACGGTCGCCGCGCGGTACAGTCCGGCGCAGGTGGCGGCTGAATTCGTCAAGGATTGGCTGAACAGTCCGGAGCATCGCGCAAACATTTTCAATACGCATTATCGACGCACCGGCGTAGGGCTGGCGGTGACCCAGGATGGACGCCGCATCGTCGCGACCCAGGCATTTTCGGATTGAACCTCTCCCCAGCGCATCTCGCGTGACAGGGGAGGCGTTGGGGTGAGGCGCCGGAGGTTTCCTTTGAGCGAAATACGCGGTCTTAGCGAACGAGTGCTGGCGCAGATCGTCGAACAGACGCGCGATCACGCGCAAACGCTGGCGGATCTGGCGGCGCGCGTCGAGCCAGCCGCGGACGAACTCGCCGAAGCGTGGTCGCGCGCGACGCGCGCCGCGCTCGAAGGGCGCGACGCGGCAGTGGTCTCCGCGGCGGCGAGTCTGCGCGCGTGGTTCGAGCCGCTGCAGCGCCGCGAGGCGGCGGGTTATTTTTCTCACGTCGCAGCGTGGGCGCGCGATCTGGCGGACGGTGACTTGTCATACGACCGCGCGCTCACATTGCTCCGCGAGTATCAGCGCCTCGCGATTCCTTTGCTGATGCGCGTCTATCCCGCCGGTCCGGAGCTGGAGACCGCGCTCGGCGCGTTCGACGATCTATTCGACGCCAGCACGGTGGTCGTGGGCGCGGCATACATTGACGTACTGCAAGCGCGCGCGTTGGTCGATTCGCGCGCGCAGGTCTTGGGGCAGCTCTTCGGCGGCGCGACGCACGCGCTGAACAATCTGCTCGCGGTCGTGCTCGGACGGATGACGGTGTTGATCGAACGAACGCACGCGGCGGAAGCACGCGACGAGTTGCTGGATATTCAGCAGACCGCCGCGCTGGGCGCGCAGATGGTGCAGCGGCTCCAGGAGTTTACGCGGGGTGACCGCGCCGAACCACCGCGGGCGATCGACGTCAATCTGCTTCTGCGCGACGCGGCGGAGCTGACGCGTTTTGTCTGGCGCGACCAGGCGGAAACCGCCGGCGTCGTGATCGATGTGGTGAAAGATTTTGCGGAGGTGCCGCCGGTGCTGGCGCGACCTGCCGCGCTGCGCGAGGTTTTCGTCATTATGATTGTGGAGGCGGTGCGCGCGCTGGCGCGCGGCGGATCGATCACGCTCCGCACCGAGCGTGTGGAGAACCGCGTGCTCGCCTCGGTCACCCCACGCGGCGACGCGGAAACGCGGCGCGCCAGGAGTACCACCCCGTCCGCCGGCATCCCGGGCTTGCCCCACGCCGGGATCGCGCTGGACGCGGCGGCGAACCTCGCGCGTGAATTTGACGCGACGTTAACGATGGAATCTGCAGCGGGCGGCGGGACCGCAAGCGCGCTTGCGCTTCCGCTGGCGCAAATTTCCGGCGGGGAAAAGGAGAAAGCGGTGATGGCGACTCTACCGGCGAATCTGTTGTTTATCGACAATGAGGCGGCGGTGCGAGACGCGTTCAATCGGCTGCTCGCGTTGCATGGTCATCACGTCACAACCGCGGAGAGCGGCGAGAAGGGCATTGCCGCGTTCAAAGCCAGCCCATTCGACGTGGTCTTTACCGATCTCGGAATGCCGGGAATGTCGGGCTGGGACGTGGCGCGCGAAATCAAGAAGATCAATCCCGCCGCGCTCGTCGTGCTGGTCACTGGCTGGCCGATCGATCTCAATCAGCAGAAATCGAAAGAGACCGGCGTCGATCGCGTCGTCACCAAGCCGCTCGATATGCCGCTGGTGCTGGGATTGATCGACGATGCCGTCGCGCTGCGCGGGAGGGGTTGACACCGACGGAAGACGAAGGACGAAAGATGGCGCCGCGGTCATCCGTCATTAAAGTTTCTGTGAAATGCTGTGTGTTGCTAGGGCTAATCTGCCAGCGCCAAAATGAACGCGGCGTGAGCTATCGATAGATTACCAGCCCCAACAGCGCCGCGCCGAGGATGATGAAGACGGGATTGATTTCGGTGAAGGTGAGTAGTCCAAACGAGGCGAGCGCGAGGATAACCTTGTCCCAACTCTGAAACAATCCCGCGCTCCAGCCGATCTTCTTTGCGGCGAAAACTGTGCCCGCCACGTCATACGCCGTCCACAGCAGCAAGCCGATGACGACTGGCCGCACCGCCGTCAACATCGATTTGATCGCCGGCGCATCCTTGACGCCGAAGAAAAGCACGACCAGCACAAGCATCAGAATCGTCGTCGGCAGCACCGTGCCGCTCGCCGCCGCGATGGCGCCGGGAATGCCGGCAAGTTTGTAGCCGACGTACGCGGAGACTTGCGGCGCGATGGGACCCGGCAGCGCGTTGCCCAACGCGACCGCATCGGCAAATTCGCCCGAGTCGATCCAGCCCGCGCCGACCGTCTCGCGCTGCATCAACGCGAGCGACGCCGGTCCCCCGCCCCACGAAAATAATGCCACGCGGCTGAAGAGAACGAAGATGTCCCAGAGAAGCATTGAATCCCCCAAGTAAAAGTTGGATGTTGGACGTTAGAAATTGGGTAACCGTTCAGGTGATGCCGCGTCGTTGTAGGGGCGCGGCGTTCGCCAAACCCAGTAGTGCATCAACATGAAAGTGCGGGGTGCAACCAAGATTCCAATCCCAATGTGCTTGCCTCAGTACATCACAGATTTGAGGAGAAGGCGTTCTCTAACGCCGTCTACGTCACGGAAAATGCTTGTTTTTGACGCTGGCGCGCTAGAGAGCGCTGGCTCCTCACCGAATATGTGATGTACTGTGCCTCTCAGCATCGGGCGGGTATGCAAGTTTTTCATGTTGCGGCACTAGCAGGTTGTCGGAGTGGTAGCATAGCCCCGCGTGGGCGTCCGTGATTTTGCGGCGAGAACGCCGACAAGCGGCTATGCTACGGGGTTCTCCGACAAACTCCTAGAGTGCTGGAAAAGTGGGTTGGTCTATGCTGACCGTGCCAGATGAAATAGCTGATTGCGCGAATGCCTCGCCCCTACCTCCAACCTCTAATTCCTATCTCCAACCGCCAGCCCGTCCCGCATCAACTCCACCGCGCGCTCGATGTCATTCGCTAATACGCGGTCGCGTTCCAAGTACGGAATCGCGCGGCGGATTCGCGCGTGCGCCGCGCGTGTGCCGCGTCCGAGCATCTCCACGCCGCGTCCCAGGTTCTTGAGCCGCAGGTCGATGCCTTGCGCGGCGGCGATCAACTCGATCGCGAGAATGCGCGTCGTGTTCCAAACGATTTCCCGCGCGTGCCGCGCCGCGTTCGTCGACATCGATACGTGATCTTCCTGATCCGCGCTTGTCGGAATGGAATCGACGCTGTCCGGGTGCGCGAGCGTCTTGTTGTCCGAGACGAGCGCGGCGGCGGTGACCTGCGCCATCATCAAACCGCTGTTCGCGCCGCCGCCTTCGACGAGCATCATCGGCAAGCCGTCGCTCAGGTGCGCGCTGATGAGCCGAAAGGTGCGTCGCTCGGAAATGCTGCCGATTTCCGCGACTGCCAGCGACAGCAAATCCATCGCGAGCGCGACACCTTCGCCGTGAAAGTTGCCGCCGGAAAGCGATTTGTTATCGCCCGCGAGGTCGAGGAAGATCAACGGATTGTCCGTCGCCGCGTTGATTTCTGCGGTGACGATTCTGCGCGCGTACGCGAGCGCGTCGCGCGCCGCGCCGATCACCTGCGGCGCGCAGCGGAACGAGTACGCGTCCTGCACGCGCAGGGTCGAATCGATCAACTGGCTGCCGTCGATCAGCGCGCGGACGTTCCGCGCGGCGTCGCTCTGCCCGGCGTGTCCCGCTGCGCGGTGGATGCGCTCGTCGAACGGCGACGACTTGCCGCGAATCGCTTCCAGGCTTAGCGCGAGCGCGAGCTCGGCGTGCCGCGCGAGGTTTTCCGCGTCCGCGATCGCGAGCGCGGCGATGGCGGCGGAGACGGTCGCGCCGTTGTTGAGCGCGAGTCCTTCTTTTGCCTGCAATTCCACGCGCGGAATGCCGGCGAGTTCCATGGCGCGCTTGCCGCTCACGACGGCGCTTAAGTTTGCCGAAGGCGCAAGTGTTCTTTCGCCGCGAAAAAGCGCCGCGCCGCTTTCGTCGTCCTGATCGTCCGCGTCGCGCGTCAGCACGAGGACGAGATGCGATAGCGGCGCGAGGTCGCCGCTGGCGCCGACGGAACCCTTCGCCGGGATGATCGGATGGACGCCGCGGTTCAGCATCTCGATCAGCGTTTCGATGACGACCGCACGCACGCCGGAGAATCCTTTCGCCAGCGTGTTGGCGCGGATCGCCATCGTCGCGCGGACCACGTCTTCCGGTAACGGGTCGCCGACGCCGGCGCTGTGGGACAGGATCAGATTGCGCATCAAGCGCGCGGATTGATCGGCGCGGATGGGGACGTTCGCAAAGACGCCAAAGCCGGTGTTGATGCCGTAGACGGTCGGCGCGCCGCGCGCGAGGACTTGGTCCACCCAGGCGCGGCTGGCGTCGATGCGCGGGCGCGCGGTGTCGGCTAGCGCGACGCGGCGCGCGCCGCGCGCGATCGCGACCGTATCGTCAAGCGTGAGGTGTTCGCCGTCGAGGAGGATGGGTTCGGTGCTCATTGGGAATCACAAGACCTTCCTGGATTGGAAGGTCTATGTTTCTTGAATTGCTTTTTCGATTTGACGAACTACTTTTGGATGCAATATTTGTCCCGAGTGAAATGGTACGACTACTCGCGTCTTGTCTCTCTGGTAGATGCGATGACTGCCTTTGGAACGCCTAAGGACAAATCCGTTTTGCAGTAGCCGGCGTTCTGCTTCAAACGCAGTCAAGCGCGGAGATTTAGGCAACTGCCACCTCAAGGGCGGTAGTAAATATTCTTGTCTTTGTCAACGCCTCGATTTCGGCCGGACTCAATGTTTCCCAATACAGTTCGGCAGCTTCTTGAATGTTCGCGAGCGCCTCTTCGAAAGTTTTCCCTTGCGATTGACATCCTTCCAGCGCAGGACAATAGGCGTAATAACCATCGTCGTCTTTCTCGATAATAACATCCACGCGGTGCTTCATAAGTCTCCTGATGAGTGAGAGCGCCCCCGGCGGGACTCGAACCCACAACCTTTTGCTTAGAAGGCAATTGCTCTGTCCATTGAGCTACGGGGGCAGATCATTTGCGCTGATTCTACTACGAAAACCGGCGCGGGTCAAAAAACGAGAGGCGATTTCCCCGTCGCCGCTCTAGCGTCCCAACGGAATCGCTTGGTTTCTGTTGCTTGATTTTCTGGCAAGTAACGCTGACTTTGTTATTCCCACCGACCCTCCGCGGACAACACAAACACCAGCGACGGCAGTTCGCTCGCGAACAACTGCCCGCGCTCAAAGCGCTGCGTGAGCGCGGGGTATAGCCCATGCTCCGGCGCGGTCGCCGCGCCGAGCTTGACGCGCACGCTCGATTGTTCGCACCACACTTTGCCGAAACCGCGCTGCGGCTTGGTCAGCCCCGCGCCGACGGTGACGCTGGGACACGCATCTACCGGCAGCGAGGCGTTCCACGTATCGTCGAACGCCGCCCAGGTTTTATCGGCGAAGAGGACGTAGATGCGCTTTTCGTCGTCGCGGTAGAACAGCGTGCCGCGCTCGAATGGTTGCACCGCAAACTGCGCGGCGCGTTGCGTTTCTGTTGGGCAGCCCAGACGCGCGGCGATCGCCGGCGTCCAGACTTGCGCCGCGAGCGATGCAGTTGGAATCTTGCAGATCGGCGGCGGCGCGGTGGGCGTGGCGGCGCGGACGGGCGGCAGCGACGCCGGCGGGAACGTCGGATACGGCGACGGCGTCACGGTCGGCGTCGGCGCGGGCGGCGTCGGCACGCTGACGTCCTGGATCAGGGTGAGCGAGCCATCCGCCGTATTCGCGACGTAGATCGTGCTGCCGAGCCGCGTCATCTTGCCCGGCGAGTCCAGGTTGAGCCGTGCGACCTCGCCGAAAGAATGCGTGTCGAGAATCTGGATGATGTTATCGGCAGGGGTTGTCGGCGGACCGTCCTCGCGCTGAAAAGTCTCGGCGTGCGCGAGGAACAGGTGATGCGTCTGCGGATTGTAGACCATACCGGTCGTGGGCGCTGGCAGCGACATCGCGAAGACGGGCTGGTCGTTTTCGTCAAACGCGGCGAAACCGTTGGTGTAGGCAAGCGGGTGCGTGCCGGCAACGTAGAGCCGATTGGTCGCCGGGTCGATGGCGAGGGCGGAAGTGTTGCCGGCGTATGCCAGCCGCGCGCGCTGCTGCAGCGTGCCGCCGTCCACGCTGTAGATCACGGTGCGCGAATTGGAGCCGGGCGTGCCGTTCCATCCCAGCGCATAGATCCGCTGGTTGCCCGGATTCACGCGGACAAAGTTGGGAGCGATGTTCGAATCGATCGTGTTGCCGTGGACGATCAGTTTGCCGATGGGCGCGAGCGTATTTAGATCGAGAACCACGTCGTTGACGAAGACGCGCGCGCGCGGCGCGTCGACGGCAACCGTCGTCACGAATTGGGTGATCGGCGGAGTCGCCCGCACGCTGAAATTCGATTCGTCGATGATGGTCAGCGTGCGGTCTGCCGAGTTCGCGACGAACAAGCGGTTCGATGTCTCATCGCGCGACAGATCGATGGGATGATGCCCCACCGGGATTTCCTTCACCACGCGCGCCCCCTCGAGGACGAACACGGAATCGGTCGAGGCGCTTGCGACGTAGACGCGCCCGGCGTTCTCGTTCGCCAGCAGCGCGGTCGGAAGCATTGCCAGCGGAACGGCGGCGACGACTTGATTGGAAGCGGCGTCGACGACGCTCACGTTATCGCTGTTAGCGTTCGCGACGTAGAGCCGCCGCGCGCTCTCGTCGAGCGCGAGCGCGGTGGGGTCGAGTCCGACCGGGATTGTCGCGAGGACGGTCATCGTGCGCGGATCGATCACGGTCACGTCGTTGGTGTACGAGTTCGCGACGTAGACGCGCGCGCCGTCTGCACTGACGACCGCGCCGCGTGGATCGCCGCCGATCTTGGCGCGCGCGCGCGCGCTGCCGGAGAGGGGATCGAACGCCACCAGCGACTGGGTCCGCGAGGATGCATCGTAGACTGAGAGGAGCACGCTGTCGTTCTGCGGATTCGCGGCGAGCGTTTCGTAGCTGTCCTTGAGCGGCAGGATGGTGGAAACGCGCAACGTGGTCGAATCGATCACCGCCGTTTTTTCGTAGAGGTTGGCGTAGAGGCGATGATGCACCGCGTCGCCGGCGAGACTGATGATGGTGAAGCTGTTGGGGATCGTAACGCGCGCTTGCGTTTGCAGCGTCGCCGGGTCGAGGACGAGGATGCCGTCCTGAGAATCCAACCCGACGAACAAGCGGTTTTCGAAAAAGAGCAGCGCGCGCGCTGCCGCGCCAACGCTGGTCGTCAGCGCGACCTGATCGTTTGCGATGAGACTGATCGTCTTGTCGCTGCTATTGGAAACGTAGACGCGCTTTTGTCCGGGATCGACTGCCAGCGCGGTGGGGTCTTTCCCGACCGGGATGAATTTGACGACGTGATCGTTCTGGAGCACCGCGACGTTCTGCGTCGTCGAGTTGGCAACGTAGACGCGGTCGCCGAGGACCGCGATGGCGCTAGGATCGCGCCCCGCGCCGGGCAGATCGACGAGCGAAATGCGCTGCTGGATTGCCGGCGCGCTGAGCGCGACGACTGGCGGCGGCGTTGCCGCGCGCGTCGCCGTGGTCGACGGCGTTGGTGCGGGAAGGACGAGCGTCGGCGCGATCTGAGGTGAGCAAGCGGCAGCCAAGAGAAGCGGAATCACGCAGAGGAGTTTTGTTTTCACGTCTCACCACCTGGCGAACATTGTAACTGATGTGGTGGGAAGGGTCAAGGCGCGAGAGGCAAGTTCTCCTTGATTGGGACACAGATGAACACAGATTTTGAAAACCGGTTCACCCCCACGCGTGTGGGGACAACGTTCTGCCGCGCGAAATAGCGACGGCGTGATGCGGTTCACCCCCACGCGTGTGGGGACAACTCGACTTTCATGGTAGTCGCGGTGACCGCGGCTGGTTCACCCCCACGCGTGTGGGGACAACTAATTATCTGCTGGACGTGGGACACGCTCACCCGGTTCACCCCCACGCGTGTGGGGACAACGATTTCCGCGCGGACAATCGCAACAAGGCGCGCGGTTCACCCCCACGCGGGGGGGACAATCCAGTGTCAGGCGCTTGCGGCGCGGTGCATAGCGTTTCAATCCACGCTCCCAGTAAAGGGAGCGACCAGATGCCGAAATCCTACTGCGCCCTGAACCCCAGGTGTTTCAATCCACGCTCCCAGTAAAGGGAGCGACAAAGTCAGGTCAGGTCGG
>JBBIJS010000060.1:0-12854 GCA_037445855.1 Chloroflexota bacterium
TATTCGCATTCGGCGATGCGAGCGTGCCGCTCCAATTGTCGTTGCCGTTCGGCGCAACGTAGTACGTGTTTGATGCGGGCGCGGAAATGGACGATGACGACGCCGTTGTTGGTGCTGGAGCAACGGTTCGTGTTTCAGCAGGGCGTGGTTCTTTGCTTGCTGGTGTGACAACGACCGTTTGCGGAACGGCAATCGTTTGCACAACCTGGGTTGGAGTTGGCGCGGGCGCGGCGCAGGCGGCAAGCAAACCAAGCATGATGATTGATATAGTCACTCTGAGCGTCCTCATTCCGATCTCCTCACTTTGTTGCAGTCAGCGTAAACGCATTCAAGCCAAACGAGTAGTTGCTCGACGCGGGACTTTTGCCGACGACACGGAAACTCAAGGTGTGAGTCCCGGCGGAAAGATCAATCGTTCCGATTGAGATTCCACCCGATGGCAACACAATCGGCGCATACAAATCGATCGGCGCGCCGAGCGGGTTTCCATCGATTAGCGTTTGAATTTTTCCAAAGTCGGGCGCGGTCGTCGCGTAAAGGTTGAGTCCATATTTCCCAGCAGCACTCACGGAGATCGAAAAGCCAATCGCACCATTCGGCTGCGCGCTGGAGAACAACTGCTGGTCGCCGCTCCAACGCGGCGTATCGCCAAAGTTCGTCATATCTTGCGCGCCAGAGGTGACATTGATCTTGTCTTTGATGGGCAGGTTTGCAAAATCGATTGCGCCGGGGACGCCGAGATTGGTCGGCGTTGCCATTTCGTTTTTGGCGCGGACAGCCAAGACCCAACGCACAATATCGATCTGCTGCGGCGTCAGATCGGTTCGGTCGATGCCCGCCGTGCTATAGTACGACATGATGTTATAGCGCGGCAGGGGAAATGTCCGCCCATTCAACGTGATCGCTGCCTTGGGGTTGCATTGGAACTGGGGCGCGCGGATGAACGGATCGGGCGGCGTGTCGCTCAAGCCATCGCCGTCAAAGACATTCGGATCGTTGCCGTGCGCGGTGAGGTAGGACTCGGCTTGCGCAAGACTGGAGAACTCTTGGGCAAACGGATGCGACAATCCGAAATAGTGACCGACCTCGTGCGCCAGAATGCCAATATTTTGATAGCCGCAAACCGTCGTGTCGAAGCCGGGCATCTCGACAAAGTTATAATTCGACGACGAAAAACCGCCGCCCGTCGGTCCTTGCTCGGGTCCGTGGATGAAGAACACAACAAGTTTACCAGCGTAACGTGCGGCAACTTGATTTCCAAAATCCACCTCGCGCTTCCAGTTCGCATCCGAGTCGCCGGTCATATCGTTGAGTAGCGTACTGTGGAGCGGCGCAAAATCCGAATTTAGATCATAAAGAAAGCGCACACTCGCTTTGGCAAAAATCTCATTTGCCTTGTCCACCCAGAGTTTGACTTGCTGCGGCGTGATGCGGACAGCGCGTCGTCCGTCATCGTCGGAGACTTGGATGGCTTGGAGGCGCACGGTGAGCAGCGGGTACGCCGGATTTGGCGATGGTGGCGTCACGGTAGGCGTTGGGAGAACTGGCGCGCCCGTCGGCGCGACTTGTGACGCGTTCGTCGGCGCGGATTCCGCCGCGCGGGTTTCCGCCGCGCGCGTCTCCCCAGGTCGCGGCGCGCGAGTCGAACTCACCTCGGTGGTCGGTGTCGCGGCGGTCGCGGGCACCGCGGTTGGCGCGGGCACAGGTGCTGCGCACGCGGCAAGCATACCGATCAACCCGCTTATGAGAAGAACACGCATTTCTACCCTCCTCTCAGGAATCCCGCGCTCGCTACGACCCGGTCCAACGCTCTCAACTGCGCGAGCGTGCTGCGCTGTAACGCCAACGGCAGCGACAGCGCGTCGGACAGCAAAAAATCGTAAAGCGTAATGAGAGCGATCACGAAAATCATTTCGAACGTATAGGTGCCCAACCGCCGCGGCGCGGGCGGTGAATCGTTCATTCGCTTCTCCCCCATCCGGAAAAACTGTGCGCCCTTCCAGGTCTCATCGACCTGGAAGGGCTGCCGTGAACTAAGGACCCGGAATCGACGCGGGACCTGGTTTGGGATGTTGATCCAAAAGCATGGGCGCGCGCGGCGCTTGCGAGAAATCGAAATCGCTCATCAGGTTGCCCAGGATCGACGCGTTCTCGCGCACGTCCGGGCGTGAGTCGGGGCGTCCGTCCGTTTTCGGGTCGATGCGCGCTCCGTTCAGGAAATCATCTTCGATGAATTTTAGGTACGCGTCGAACGAAAGCGTCTGATGGTCGATGAATCCCTGCTTGGCGTACGGACTGATGACCAGACCCGGCACGCGCAAGCCGTATCCAATGGCATCCACCTTGGGCGGCTGGACGTGATCGTAGAATCCGCCCCAGTCATCCCAGGCGAGGAAGATCGCAGTGCTGTTCCAGTCGGGACCTTGCATCGCCGCGTTGATGAGCGACGTAACGTACGCTTGACCGTCACTGATCTTGGCGGGCGGATGCTCGCTCACCGTTTGTTCGGGCGTGATCCACGCGACCGAGGGCAGCGTCCCATTCTTTGCCGCCGTAAAGTACTTGTCGACGGTTTGAATATTCGCCAGTTGATTGTCCGTCTTGACGTCCGCAAAAGCCGGCAGAGGGTTCCAGATTCCGGGTACATTGACCGTTTGCTTCTTGGGTGTGCAAAGCATCGCGTTATCGGCGCAGTCCGGCTCACTGCCTTCGCTGAGATAGTACGACCAACTGACATTGTTCTTGTGCAGGAGGTAGGTTAGGTCTGTCCAGGCGTAAGTCAGCTTACCCGCGTCTGCCTCCGCCAGTCCTGCGCCTGGCTTGAGGGCGGGCCCGTCGATGGCATCCACGCAGCTCATTGGATCGTTGAGATTGCTGCAATTGGCAGACCATGCCGACACCATAAAGAGGTGCGACGGCAAACTCCACGATGCGTTCGGCTCGAACATTTTATCTTGCAGCACGAAATTCTGCGCGTACGTCCAGTAATTTGGAATCTCGCGCGCATCGTGCCAGCCCATGACATCGGGCGTTTTACCCTCGACACAGCCCGGGGTCTGCACGCTTTTTCCCGTGCAGCCCTTGGATGCCTCGCGGAATTGAGCGGCAAAGCCGTCCATTTTTCCGCCATCGATGTCGGCGGTGGCGGAACTAGCTCCGTGGGGACCACCGGAGTTGACGTCTTCGGGATTGTGGTACGGCTTGATGCATTGCTTTGTTTGGGGATCAGTGGAGCAGACAGTCGGCACGCCGTTCTGCATCGGAATGCCATCTGCGCCGGGGTACGTGCCAAAGTACGTATCGAACGAGCGGTTCTCTTGCATGATGACGATGATGTGCTTGATCTTGTCGCGCAAGAGCGTGGGCGGATTCGACGCCGCGGGCGCGGTCGTCGGCGACGGCGCGGGCGTGTTCGTCGAGGACGATTCTGCCGCGCGGGTCTCGGCGGCGCGCGTTTCACCCGGTCGCGGCGCGCCCGTCGCGCGGGTCGGCGCGGCGGCGGGCGCTTGGGTTGAGGGCGGCGGAACGGGAGTCGGCGCGGGCGCTGCGCACGCTGCTAGTAAGCCGAGCGCAATCACAGATCCGGTTAGTCGGAACCAAGTCTTCACGGAAACCTCCATCTGATTATGATTTTGGGCTGAAAGGTCAACGCATAAATTATCGGAAGGTGTTCATTCACTCCTCCTTGGCGGATTCAATCCTCGCACCTCTCTATTCGATCTGCAGCCGTGATTTCATTAGAACGATGACGTAGGGATTCCACGTCGATAGACAATAGTACAGGTCTAGCTCGGAACCTTGGACTTTGGTCCAGCGCTCCACGGCGTACGGCGCGTAGCCGCCGCCTTGAACCGCAGCCGCGTCGGACTGGGGGACCCCAATGACTGGACCTTCCAGTCCATCGTCGGGTTTTATCCGGGGATCATGAATGAACTTGCCCAGCGCGCCATCACGCTGTTCTTCGAATATGACTTGCGCGTCGCTCCACGGTCCCCACGGCGTGCGCGAGTACGCGAAAAGAATGCCGCGCGGCGCGGGCGGGCGGCTATCGTACGTCATCAGCCACAGATTGAGGTCTTTGCACCACGTGACAGAAAGATCGCCCATCGTTCCGTTCTTGACGATAGGCGCCGCGTCCGATTCTTTCACGCTCCACGTCGGCGCGCCCGCCGAGTCCAGCCCGCTGAAATAGCGCGTCCCCTGTCCGGTCTCGAAGCTTGCCGCCGGGACAATCGACAGATAGGCGTCGCTCTTGCGGTACTGCGCCGTTCCCCAGATGATGATGTAGGGTCCACCCGGCGGCAAGCCCGGCATCGCGCCCGGTCCCGGCTCCGCGTGCATCGACATCGTTAGGAATCGCCCCGCCGGTGATTGCGAGATCGTGCGCAGCGGCTGAAACGTTGAAGGAAGCGTGAACTTGGTAAGCACAGATCGATCGGTCGACCAATCCGCCGAATGGTTCGTCCGGACGGCGACGTACATCTGATCCCCGAGACTGATGCCGCCGATGGGCGTCTCGAACGCGCCCATGCTGATGCCCGGCGGCTGTATCGTCATATAGTCCTTACCGACCGTCAGGAAATCCAGTCGCACGCCTTGCTCTGGATTCGTCGCATCCGTCGTCGCGATCGTGTCGAGTGCCTTGTCCTGCTTGCCCACTGTATCGCCGAATAGAAAATACACGCGCCCTGCGTTCTCGAAGGAATAGCCGAGGTCGGTGCCTTCGATGCCGTATCGCGTGACGGTCTGGCTCAGTGTCGGCTGATGCAGTTGCTTGTCCTCTTCGCCGAGAAGTTGTTCGAGCTTGATGGTGGAGCCGGGCACGTAGATAATGACCGGCGCATTCGTGATTGCCTTCGCCCCTGGAGTTGCTGTGGGACTAGCGGTCGAAGCCGCCGTCGGCTCGACCGGGCGGCGCGTGGGCGTAGGCGATGCCCCGGGGGGAACCCTGACCGCCGTGGACGTAGGTACCACCGCGGTCGCGGGCGTAGCGCAACCGGTCACAAAGCCCGCGGCAATCAGCGCACTATAGCGCAGAAAATCGCGGCGCGTCACTCTACCTCTCATTTGATCCTTTCGTTCAAGGCACGATCAAGCGCGCGCCTTGCTCAAAACTCTTCCGCAAAGCCGCATCGCTGATCTTCCCCGCCAATTCTGCCACAATCGCGCGCGCGGCGTGGAACGCAATCTCCGCCTCCGCGCCGCGCCCCTGCGCGCGATATTGTTTTCCGAGCGCGGCGTGAACCCGCCACAGAAGCGGCAGCGCGCCTTGCGCGTCCGCAATCTCGCGCGCGGCGACTAGCGCGACTTTTGCCTCCGCGAATCTGCCGAGCGCACCGAACGCTTGACCGCGCAGCATCGAGACGCGCAGAATGTTGCTCCCGTCCGGCTTGGCATTTGCCGCCGACGCGATCAGTTGATCGATAAGTTCGAGCGCGCGCGCCGGCTCGCCGCGCGCGAGCGCCAGTTCGACGCGCGCGCAGTAAACCAGACGCTGCCCCAGCGTTTCCGGCGGATCGTCCGGCGACGGCACTGCCTCCAACACGCGTTGCGCGTTTGCCAAATCGTTTTGAGAAACGTGTAATGAAGCCAGGAATCCGGACATACTACGAATCCAGTGCCAGGAGCCGATTTCGCGTGCCAGCGCCAATGCCTGTTCCAACTGCTCTCGCGCGGCGGAGGGCTTGAACAAATCGGCATAGACCATGCCGAATACGCCGTAGGCATACGTCATCCACTGGCGGTGTCCGATTTCCTGCGCAACTTGCAAACCGTGCTGGTTAGATTTCAACGCCGACGCGAAAGCTCCGCGTGAACCTTGTAGGTTGGCTGACACGATCAAAGCGAACGCTTCGGCAGAACGCCAACCGATCTCGCGCGCGATTTGGAGCGACGCCGCCACATCGCGCTGCCCGTCGGCGAGATTGTTCGCCGCCAATACCGCCGTCGTCGCCTGGTATTCGGCGCTGCCCAACGCAACCGACGTGAGACTGGACGCCATGTCCACCCGCTCGTCCAATTCGCGAAAGAGCGCGATCGCTTCGCGCAGGCACCTCGTCCCCTGAATGAAATCACCGCCCAGCAAGTTGGTCATGCCCAATAGGTCAAGCGTCTGAGCAATCCCGCGCCGATCCTCCAGCTCCTGAAAAATCGCCAGCGCTTCGTGATGGCGGCGACGCGCCTCCTCGGGACGCTCGACGTTGATGTACCAATTGCCAACCCGGTTCAAGCTATGCGCGAGGGTAGCGGGATCGCCGAGCGCGCGCGCTAAATCGTACGCTTTCTGGAAATACTCGCCGGTCCTGCCATAGTCGCGTTCCGCCCACAGCTTGCCCAAATCGATGAGCGCCTGCCATTCCGCGCGTTGATCCTGCGCGGCGCGCGCTGACTGTAGCGCGGCTTCTTGATCCGCGCGGGCGCGCTCGTACTCTCCGTGCCCTTCGTACGCCAAACCGCGCGCGCGATACAATTTGGCGACGGGCACACCGGTACGCAATGCGATCACCAAGGCGGACGTGTAATGCGCCACCACCTCCGGGAATGCATACTGGCGCATCGCGTGTTCGCCGGCGAGAATGAAGTAGGTTAGCGCGCGCGGATCGTCGGCGGCTTCCTCGAAATGGCGCGCCAGCAGCGGAGCGAGTTCATCCAATCGCTCCGGATACAATCGCTCCAGCGCGTCGCCGACGGCAAGATGCAAGCGTTTGCGATCTTGCTTCAACAACGAATCGTACGCGGCTTCCTGAAGCAACGCGTGCTGGAAAAGAAACTCCTTTTCCGAGACGGTTCCCGCGTCGCGGATCAGCCCGGCGGTGCGGAGCATGTTCAATCGATCATCCAGTATCATCGGGCATCCATCACTCCGCGCACATCCGGCAACGCGAGAAACGACTCGCGCACATCTGCCGGCGCGTGCGCAGCGATATAATCGATGACTTGACGCGCTTGCGTCCGCGCAGCTTGAGCTTCTGCCGCGTTGCCGAGCCGCGCTTCCACTTGGCTCAGAGCGATCAGCACAGAGGGCAAACCGTGGCGCACTCCCGTTGCCTCGGCTTCCGCGCGTGCTTGCGTAAGCATGGTGCGCGCTTCTTCGACCTGATTCTGCGCTAGCAGCACCTTCGCCTTGAGTGTACGCGCCAACGGGAGATGACGTCGCGTCTGAGTGCGCTCGAGTCCGTTCAGCAATTCGTCCGTCAAGCGCGTCGCTTCTGTCAAATCGCCGCGCGCCAACGCGAATTCCGCCAGCAACATCAGCAACGTTTCGGGCGTCGAACCCACCGGATACGCTTGAACATATTCATCGAACGATCCGTGCGGAACGTCCGTCAGTGTTTTTTCGGCGGCGGCGAGATTTCCTTGCGCCCAATCGATACTTGCCAGCGCCGCCAACGCGCGCCCGCGTTGAGTTGGCATCGCCGCATCGAAGAACAAAAGCGCATGCTGGGTGAGTGTGTGGGCGCGTTCCCATGCGCCGACTTCTACGAAGACCTGTGCGGCTTCTACCCGCAAGAGTGCGGTAATAAGCATCGCGCCAGCTTGCTGCTCGTAGCGCTCACATTCCGCTAGAAACTCCAAAGCCGTCTGGAGTTGACCGAGCCCGGCATGAATGCCCGCCAAGAGTCCGGTATCAGCCACCAGTCCATAGGCATTCCCGATTGAATGGTTTAGCGCGTATGCTTCTTCGGCATAGTGCCGTGCTTGATCTAGACTGCTCCACGCATAGTAAACTCCACCGATTCTGTTCAGCGCATCGGTGAGCAAGGGCTGGTTGTCCAAGGCGCGCCACAGCGGTACGACTTCAGTCAAAACAGCCAACGAGCGATCGTACTGCCGCGACGCTTGGTACGCGAGTCCCACATCGTGGAGGGTGTAGGCAAGTTGCTCGCGCAGATCCAACTCGCGCGCGATGGCGGCGGACTGTTCGCCGTACTCGATGGCGCGCGCGGTGCCTTCGTTGCCAAAACGATTCGCGATCATTAGATTCCAATACGCCTTGGCTTCCGCCGGCTTATCACCCAGTTCGCGTGCCAACTGCAAGGCGTCCGTTGCTATAGCGTTGCCTTTGGAGAAATCCGTCAGCGATCCTCCAACAATATAGACGGTAGCACGATGTAACCGCGCCTGCAGTTCCAGCGCGCGGTCACCGCGCGCGCCTCCTAGTTGTTCCATCTCTTCGTAGTTCGCCAACGCGTCGGGGTAGTCGCCGGCAAGCTCAAACGCGCGCCCGCGCCGCTCGTAGATGTGCGCCAGCGTGTCGCTTGCGCTGGCGGAACGCACGGCGGTTTGCAGCGCGCGGGTGTACTGCGCGATCGCTTCGGCGTGTGCGTACACGCGCGCCGCCACATCACCCGCGCGGATCGAATAGTCAAGCGTCTTCGCATCGTCGCCGGCTTCCGCGTAATGCTGCGCGAGGAGCGCGGCGAATTCGTCCAAGCGATCCGGGTAGAAGCGCTCGTACGTTTCCGCGACGCGGCGATGAATCTCACGCCGATGCTGGTGCAGCAGCGATCCGTATGCCGCCTCTTGCGTCAAGGCATGCTTGAAGAGGTATGCGATTTCCTCGTCCGCCGCACGGCGGACAAGCTGCGCGGTTTCCAGGCGCGTGAGCAGCGCGGTAAGATCCTTGTCTGACCCATGAGCTAAAATCGGCGCGGGCTGCGCGGGCGCGGGAATCGAAACGAGCGCGGGCTTGAAGCCACGCCGAACGAGCGTTGCCGTGCGCTTTTTTGCCGCGCCGCGTTTGAGAGTCTTGTCGTTAACTCGCGCTCTCGCCGATTTGCGCGACGGATGCTTTCCATATGATTTCATTTCGACTGTTCCGGAGCAAAGATAGCGCGCACTTGGCGCAAACTCAAGAACGATTCGCGCAAGTCTTCCGGCGCGTGCGCGGCGATGTACTCGACCTCCGCGCGTGCCTCGGCGCGCGCCGCGCGCGCCGCCGCGTCATTTCCGCGCGCCGCTTCCATCTCGCCGATCGCAGCCAGAATTTTCCACAACATGCGGCGAGAACCCATAGCTTGCGCTTCCGCCCGCGCCTCGTTCAGCGCCGCGAGCGCTCGGTCGATTTGAGACTGTCCGCGCAGCGCGCGCGCTTGGAGGTAGAGCACTTCGGGAACAAAGACGCGCGCGTCACGAGTTTTTTGTAGGTGGGTGAGCAACGAGTCGACAACTTCAGCGGCGATATCGTATTGTTGGCGCGCGAGCGCCAAGTCGACCGAAGCGAAGGAAATCATCGGCGCGGCAGGTGGAAACATGATGCTCAAGGTCTCGACGGAGGGGACGATTCCACCGTCGCGATGTGCTTTCTCTGCGGCATTCAGATGACCACTCAACAAATCGACGCGCGTGAGCAACGCATACAGCCACATCCGGTGCAACGGCAGCTGGGCAGTCGGTCGCTCCAAGACCACTTGGACGAGCGCAAATGCCCGATCGAAATCGCCCAGGTCAGCGTAGATGGCAGCCAGCATTCCATGCGGACTAAGACCATTTCCTTCCAGTCCACCCAGCGCCGTGATCGGCAGCGCCTCTTCAAAAGACTGGATCGCCTGATTGAGGTCGCCGCGTTCATAATGGACGATACCGAGGACATGCCCACTAAAGCCCTGACTGCCGAGGTTACTGATCGCTGTGCCGATTTGAAATCCCTCTTGCGCCATTGACAGCGCTTGATCGAATTCTCCAATCAGAAAATCCAGGAACGCCAAGCCGGTGATGCTCTCTGCCAACATGGGCTGATTATCCAACTCGCGCCAGAGGTTACTCGCTTCCACTCGGACGGCGCGCGCTCTCTTCAAATCGCCCCGGTAGGCATAGGCAACCATGAGATCATTCAAGGTGTACGCCATTTGCTCGCGCAGACCCAATTCGCGCGCAATCGCGAGTGATTGTTCACCATACTCAATGGCTTCGAGCACATTACCGGTCCCGAAGACGTTCAGCAGCACGAAGATCCAGAGAATCTTGGCTTGTGCTGCGCGGTCGCCCAATTCACGCGCCAGCGCGAGCGCCTGATTCGCAAACACCCGCCCCTGCGTTTCATCCCGCGCCGAGCCGGGAATCGCGCGAATCATCGCGCGCGCGATGAGCGCCGCCAGCTCAAAAGCGCGGTCGCCTTGGGCGCGCCCCAGCGCGTACATCTCGTCGTAATTGCGCGCGGCGTCGTCGAAATGGCTGAGCAGTTCGAGCGCGCGTCCGCGCTTGAGGTACGATTCTTGTAGGGGCGATTCCTGAGTCGTCCCGACGCGTTTCGCCATATCGATTGCGTGCGTATAGTGCTCGACGGCGACCGCGTTGGCGTACACCCGCGCCGCGGCATCGCCGGCGCGGATCGAGTACGTGAGCGCTTTGGCGTCGTCGCCGGCGCGCGCGTAATGTTGCGCGAGCGGCGCGGCAAATTCGTCCAAGCGGTCCGGGTAGAATCGCTCGTACGTTTCCGCCACGCAGCGATGAATCTCGCGTTGCTGCTGGTGCAACAGCGATTCGTACGCCGCTTCTTGCGTCAGGGCATGCTTGAAGGTATACGCCGGCTCGCCATCCCCATCGCGGCGCACCAACTGCGCGTCTTCGAGTTGCGCGAGCTGCGCGTCCAATTTCACGCGCGGCGTCTTTTTGGTGGAGCGACGTGTCTTGGTCTTCATCAAGATTCCATTGCGGTGCGGACATCGGGCAAGGCGAGAAACGCCGCGCGCAATTCTGGATCGCCCATCTGCTCCGCCAGATAGGCGACGGTCTTGCGCGCCTCCGCTCGAAATGTTTTCGCCGGCGCCGGCTCGTCGCGCGCTTCAGCGAGCCGGCTCTGCTCGAGCCAGACCTGCCAGAGCGTCTGCCGCGCGGTCGTTCGTTCCGCCAGCGCGCGTGCCGCTTGGAGTGTTTCTTCCGCGCGGTCCAATTCGCCCAGCGCGCGGTCGCCGCGCTCTTGCGCGAGCGCTTGCATTTCACGATAATTCGCCAGCGCGTCATCGATCCGCCCCATCAATTCGAGCACGCGCCCGCGCTTCAAATACAAATCCTGTAGGGGCGAGGCATTTGCACGAGCCCTGTCTTGAGGAGGATCGGTTTGGTTCAATGCCACTCCGGTTTGCTGGAAACCTTGACTTGGCAAATGCCTCGCCCCTACGCGTTTCGCCACCTCCACCGCGCGCGAATAGAAATCGAATGCTTCCGCGTTCGCGTACAGCCGCGCCGCGGCGTCGCCGGCGCGCGTGGCGTATTCCAGCGTCTTGGCGTCGTCGCCGGCTTGCGCGTAATGCATCGCGAGCAGCGCGGCAAATTCGTCGAGACGGTCGGGGTACAGCATTTCGTACGCGCGCGCAGTGTGCGCGTGCATTTCGCGCCGCTTGGCGCGCAGGAGCGATTGATAGATCGTTTCCTGCGTCAGCGTATGCCGGAACTGGAAACTGAATTCGGTGCCGATGGCGCGCCGCACGAGATCCGCGGTCTCAAGTTGCGCGAGCTGCGCGTCAAGGTTCATTCGTCCGCCAACAACCGTCGCGCTGCATTCCACTCGCGCGTCAGACCCGACACCTGGTACTGCGCGGCAGCGCGCTCGAAATGCCCGCGCGCGGCATCCCGGTCGCCGCGCGCGCGGAGCATCTTTCCCCACGCGACGCGCGTGTGCGCGGCTTCGAGCCGCGCGTCGCCGGCTTCAAACAAACGCAGACATTCCGCGAAATGCGTTTGGGCTTGATCGTACTGCGGCGGATTGAGCCGCGCGAGCGCCTCCGCCCACACGCGCTGGGCGATTCCTTGAGAGTAATTATCGTCCGCCGCTTGCGCGCTCCGAATGACTTGCTCAGCCAATGCAATCGCCTCAGTCATTCGCCCGGCGTTGAGGGCGATTTCGGAAGCAGCCGCCGCAAACGTATCGGCAAAAGCCAAACGCCCACCACTTTGCTGACTGATCCGATTCGATCTTGCCATGGATTCCGCAGCCGCCACGTGATTGCCTAATCGGCTCTCCGCCCACGCGGCGTAACCGTACGCAAAATAGAGCGGCAACAAGTCGCCGGATTGTTCCGCGGCGCGGAGAGTCTCCTGGCTCGCTTCCAACAATCGCGCCGTATCTCCGCCGGTCAGGGCGATCATGCAGAGCGACATTCCGCTTAGCGACGCGCCGGTGAGACTGTCTGCTTGGATTGCCGCCGCGCGGTTGCGTTCTGCTTCCGCGATGCCGGCGGCATAGTTCCCGCGCGCGGCGATCACCGCTCCCAATATCCCGCGCGCCAACACCGCTTCGTGATTCGTGGCAAGCCCCTCCAATGCCTGCGTCGCCGCGCGGAGATGCGGCTCCGCGTCCGCGAATTTTCCCTGAACGACAAGAATACGCCCCAGCATACTTTCGGGAATCGCCTGGAGTTCGGCGTCGCCCTCCGCGTGCGCGACCGACAAGACATCTTTCAGATAGCGGACTGCTTCACGCGGCTGGTTGCCGTGCAGATACGCCTGAGCGATCCAATAGCGGATGCGGGCGAGGTGTAATCGATCATTGCGGGTCGCCGGCGCCGCGCCGTACAACTCTAGCGCGAGTTTCTCCGCTTCTTGCAACCGCACGAGACTGCGATGAGGACCTTCGTGCCGCTCCGCCACGCTGACGTAACGGACGATCGCATCGACGCGGAGACGGCGATGCGCCGCGTCGTCCGGCAAACGCGCTAGCGCATCGAGCGCCTGCGTGTAGTACAACCGCGCCTCCGCGTTCGCGAAGCGCTGCGCGGCGGCATCGCCCGCGCGCGTCGCGTACTCCAGCGTCTTGGCGTCGTCGCCGGCTTCGGCATAGTGGTGCGCGAGCAGCGCGGCGAATTCGTCGAGTTGCTCTTTATATAGTTCTTCGTACGCCAGCGCGGTGCGCCGAT
>JBBIJS010000061.1:0-12854 GCA_037445855.1 Chloroflexota bacterium
CTGCGAACGCATGTTGCCGAAGAGAAACGCGTGGGATGGACGGATTGAAGGATGAAGGATGAAAGAACGTCCGTCTTCCGTCCTGCGTCCTTCGTCTGAGAGTTACGATGGAAAAACGCTTACTCAACTTCCAAGCCGACAAGATCGAGCTGGTGCTGGCGGCGCACAAAGCGCCCGCCCGCGTGTGGGGAGGGCGCCTCACCCCGCGCACGATCCAGTTCCACCTTGCGCCGGCGGCGAATACCAAACTCACCAAACTCGAAGCGCTCACCGAGGAGGTCGCCTTGGCGCTCGGAGCATCCTCGGTGCGGTTTACCCGCACCAACGGCACGCTGTCCGTCGAAGTCCCGCGCACCGACTCGCGCTTTGTGTCGCTGGCAGAACTCGATCAGCGGCTGGAGCGCGACGACGGCTTGCGCCGCGCACTCGCCTCGGCCGGCACCGCCATCCTCGGCATCGATGCGGAAGGCGTGCCGCTGCTCCTACGGCTTGGCTCACCCGATGTCGCACACTGCTTGATCGCGGGAACGACCGGCAGCGGCAAGACCGAACTGGCGCGGACGCTGATCGCCTCGCTGGTGCGGCATCAAAAGCCGCACGCCGTGCAGCTGGCGCTGTTCGATCCGAAGGCGCATGGCTTTGCCGCGTTTGCGCGGATGCCGCATCTCTTGTTTCCCATCGTCTCAGCCTCCGACGAAATGCTGGGACGGCTGGGCTATCTGGTCGCCGAGATGGAACGGCGCGATCGCGAGCGCATCGAGCGTCCGCGCATCGTGCTCGTGATCGACGAACTGGCGGACGTGCTCGTGGCGTGTGGCTCTGAGGTCGAGGGGCTGCTGACGCGGCTCGTCCAGCGCGGGCGCAGTGCGGGCTTGTCGGTGGTCGCGTGCACGCAAAAGCCAACGGCGAGTGCGGTGGGGACGCTGATGCGAGCGAACTTTCCGGTGCGGCTGGTGGGACGGGTGACGAGCGCGGACGATGCGCGGGTTGCGGCGGGGATCGGTGGGACGGGGGCGGAGAAGCTGGCGGGGCGCGGGGACTTTCTCTTGATCGCCGGGGGGCAGGTGATTCGCTTTCAAGCCGCGCAGACAAGTGGGCGGGATGTGGCGATGCACGCCGCGCCGCGGTGCGCGCAAGTTGCCGAAGCGAGTTTTGGATCGCGGATGCTGGGAACGCTGAGACGGGTCAAGTGATTTAGGATTTAGGATTTTCGATTTAGGATTGAAAACTCGGCTCTCATTCGCGTCCGAAATCCTAAATCCTAAATCGAAAATACAGGATACGAGGCACGCATGAGAAATGGAATCATCCTCGCGGGGATTGCCTTTGCGGTGGCGCTGGCGGTGATCGTGGGCAATCGGTTGTCGAACGAGGCAATGGCGGTGGTGGTCGGTGCGGTGTGCGGAATCAGTGCGAGCGTGCCGGTGAGCATTGCGCTGGTGATTGCGGCGAGCAAGCACTGGGGGCGCAGCGAAGAGCCGCGCGAAGTGCAATATGACTACGGCGCGCATCGGTACGCGCCGCAGCAACCCCAGATCCTCGTCGTCAGCCCACAACAAGTCAACCCATCGGCGTACCCGTTCTCAAACCAGCCGCAATATTTCCCGCCCACGATCGACGATGCGCGGTACAGTCCGCGCGAGTTCAAGATCATAGGAGATGAGTAAATGCGTTTACTACCAAAGCGCAAAGGAAACCGCGAGGCGGTCGAGATACAAGAAAAACGCTTTGGCTACTTTCCCAAAGCGTTTCGTTGGCACGGCAAGCGGTACGACGTGCAAGCCGTCGAGCGCTGCTGGACGGCGGCGCGTCGTTCGCCGCATCTGTGCTTCCGCGTGCGTTGCAATGAAGGGATTTTCGATCTCTATCAGAACATCCGCGACAACACTTGGCACCTGGTCGCGCTGCGCGCGGCTTGATCGAACGAGATCAACCATTCGAGCGCCGGATTAGTCGCCACTAGGTTTCTCGGTCGGCTGCGGTTGTGGTGGTGATGGTGGTGGTGGCTGAGTTTCCGGTTTATCGGTCGGTTGTGGTGGTGGCTGAGTCTCCGGTTTGTCAGTCGGTTGTGGTGGTGGCTGAGTCTCCGGCTGTCCGGTTGGCTTGACTTGCGAGTTGTCCGTAGGACTTGGTTGCGCGTTCTCAACCGGCTTTGTTTCGGTCGCTTTGACTTCTGGCTTTCCGGTCGGCTGCGCCGGATTTCCATTTGGCTTGACACTGTCAGCCGCTGCACTTGGAACATCGCCCACTTCCAGATGATCGGCTTCCAATCCGCCATTCGTCAGAACTCTGACCTGTGCCTTCAGCGGCGCGCCTACTTTCAACTGACCGTTGACTCGCGTACTGGCAACAAGCGTGATCCGCTGCCCATTGACGATCACGATATTATCCTGAATCGTCGAAATAATACCATCGACCTCGGCAGTGCTTGGCGCCGGCAAAGGCGTGATCGTTGCAAACAAAACCGGATTCGGATTTATGGTTGGCGCGACAATCGCCGGCCGATCGGGCAGATTCTCAGCGTCCACCGGCGCGCCGGTCGCCACATTCAAAGCGGCGAAAACCGCCCAGAGCACTCTCAAAATTCCGTCCACGTATTTCTCCCCAGGGCGCGAGACTGTCCCCGAACCCTCATCAATATAATCGATTGACGCCGCCGCGTGGTTAAGCTACTCTTAAGTCAACTTTAAATCTACGTTAAGCGCCCCGCCGCGAAGGAGGCACGGCGGCGGCTCCTAGCATCGGTAGCGCGAAGATCACTGACGTACCCTTGCCGACTTGGCTCTCCGCCCAAACCTGCCCACCGTGATGCTCGACGATCCCTTTGACGATAGCCAAACCCAAGCCCGCGCCGCCGCCTGAAGCGGACGAAGGATCGCGCGCGCGCGCTTTGTCGCTCCGATAAAATCGATCAAAAATATGCGGCAGGTCTTCTGCCGGGATGCCCGCGCCGGAATCTTGCACCGTTGTCCGCAGCCACGTCCCGGCTCCAAGGTGATCCGACGACTGCGTCTGACGGACGACCTGCACGCGTACCTGGATCGTTCCACCGCTGGGAGTGAACTTGAGCGCGTTCCCCAGTAGATTGAGAAAAACTTGGCGCATTTGATCCGGGTCTGCGGGGAGCGGCGACAAATTCGCATTGCGATCGATCGTGATGGTCACGTTCGCAGCCCCTGATCGCTCGGTAAGTTCATCCGCCACCGCGCGCGCGATCTGCGCGATGGAAACCGGCTCGCGGCGCGGCGCGATCAGCCCCGTCTCGATCCGCGACAAATCGAGCAGCTCGTCCACTAACCGCGCGAGCCGATCGGTCTCTATCGTAATGTCCGTCAGGAATTGATTCGCGACCGCCGGATCGTCCTGGGCGCCGCCGGCGAGCGCCTCGGCGCGCAAGCGAATCGTGGTCAAGGGTGTGCGTAGCTCGTGCGCCGCGTTCGCGACAAAGCCGCGCTGGTCTTCCATTACCGCGGCGACGCGGTCCGCCATGAAATTGAAATTGTGCGCCAGCCGTTGGAATTCTTCCGGACCGCGGGCGGTCACGCGCTGCTTCAGGTCGCCGCCCGCTAGCGCGGACGCGGCGCGCGTGATCGCCGCGATCGGATCGGTCAGTGTCTTGGCGAACCATAGACTCACCACCGCCGTCAGCACTGCCGCCAACAGCGCCGCACCGACGATCCGCAGCCAGAATTGCAAACTCGCTTCGCGGATCAGCGCCATCGACAACTCCAGCCGAATAATGCCGACAATAGCCTGCCCTGAACGCACCGGCGCGACACTGAAAAGCGCGTCCGTCTTATCGTCCGGATCGTAGCGGACGATGCTGCCGGCGCGGCCGCTCATCCCAATCTGCACATCTGGCAGTCCCGATTCGTCAGCGCCTGCCTCTTCCGGATTTTGTGAATCGACCAATACCTTGCCCTGCGAATCGAGCACCGTGATCGGTTGGTTGATCTCACGCGAAAGGGTCGCCGCTTCGTCTTGCAACTGCGCGGCGCTGAGCTTGCCGTCGCGAAAGTTCGCGAGCCAATCACCCGCCGCGCTGGCTGCCAGGATCGTCCGCCCTTCCTGGTCGCGCATCGTCTCCGAGTAGCGGCTTGCGTCCAGGGACGAACCGATGCGCCACGCCAACACGCCCAAACTCACCGCGATCAAGAACAGATACGTGAGCGTCAGCCAAGTGCGTAGACGCCGGAACGGGAGTCGCAATTTCATTTCCCGCCCTCGTCCGGCGAGCTGAAGCGATAGCCCACGCCGCGCACTGTCTGAATATAGCGCGGCTTGCCCGGCACTTTCTCGATCTTCTCGCGCAGCCAGCGGATATGGACGTCGAGCGTGCGCGTATCGCCTACCCAATCGGTCTCCCACACCCGGTCGATCAAATCGTTTCGCTTGATGACCTGTCCGGCGTGCGCCATCAGCGCTTCCAATAGGTCGTACTCTTTGCGCGTCAGCTCAAGCACTTGGCCCCGACACGTTGCGCGGTGACTCTTGGGATCCAGCTCCACCTCGCCGATCTTCACACTCGTCGGCGCCGGCGCTACGTACTCGGTCGAACGGCGCAGCGCCGCGCGCACGCGCGCGAGCAGCTCGCGCATGCTGAACGGCTTGACGAGATAGTCGTCCGCGCCGAGTTCCAGCCCGAGCACCTTGTCCGCTTCCTCACCGCGCGCAGTCAGCATAATGATCGGCGCTCGGCTTGACTCGCGGATCGCGCGGCAAACCGCCCAGCCGTCTTTCTTGGGTAACTGAATGTCAAGCAAGATTAGGTCGGGGCTTTCCTCCGCCGCCAGCGCGACCGCCTGATCGCCATCATACGCGACGCTGATCGCATACCCTTCTTTCTGCAAACCGTACTTGACCGAATCGACGATCAAGCGTTCATCGTCCACTACGAGAATCTTTTGCGCCATCGATACCTCCGCCATTCGCCCCGGATCGCCTGGATTATAGCGCAGGCACGCGGCGGAGGCAAACGAGCGCGCCGTCCCAAAAACAAAACGGGGAGAGCGCGCTACCAATGTTCCGCGCTCTCCGCGATTCAAATGCCTTGGCAAATTGTAATTGGAGGGGTGAGGCATCGCCAAGAATGGCAGGTTGGAAAAGTGGGTTGGGATAAATCAGTCCGGACGAAGTGAAACCTTGATTGTGCGAGTGCCTCACCCCTACTCCGCCGCGCTCATCTTGCCAGTACGTTGTGACAATCCTGACAAATATTCTGGACGGTCTGGGTGCCTAGGAATTGTTGTTGGGGGTCGCCCTGTGGATGCGCGACGTGGCAGTCCACACAATGCGCCGCGTTCGAATCGATCGACTGCCAGCGCGACAGAAAAGCGTGAAAGTGATTGTTGAACCCTCCGTTGGAAGCCACGTCGGCGTGGCATTTGAGGCACGAGCCATCACCCAGTTTGCTCAGCGTGATCGCGGGGGCGTGATACCGACCGCTCTGGTACGCCACCAGGTCTTGCGCGCCCTGCGTCAGTCCTTCGACGCGTCCGAACATTCCGCCGCCGCTGTGACAATCGATACAGCGCACCTGTTTCTGCGTGTGGAACGCCGCGAGGTCCGGCGCGCTTGCGGCGAGCGACTGCTGATAGTATTTGCTCTCCGGTTCCGTGTGGCACGACGCGCAGAACGCGTCCTGATTCTCCTGTTGAATGGCATACGCGGTTCCACCCGCCGCGCCAAAAATCACCAGACTGAGCGCGCCGAAAGCGGCAGCCACCGCGACGCGCTTTATCCCGGTCAGCCCGCGCCAACGCTCCCGCCAACTGGGTCGCGTGCGCCGCGCTTGACGCGCCCGACGCGTGGACTTGGAATCTCCTCCCACTTTCACCCCCGAAGGTCTGCGCGGTTATTCCGAACTACCGGCGCGCTCAATCGATTTTGCAGCGCCATCGTCATCCAATAGATTGTGAGGAACACGATCACGAGCGCGGTCCCGCCGTACATCAACTGCGTCGTCCACAGCGGAGAATCGGTGCCTGCCATCAATCCGTGCGCGGTCACCGCCGCGTACGCCAGAAAACTGGAGCTGTGAATCGCGCGAAAGGTTTTCTGTCCGATCCAGCGCCGCAGATAAAAAGTGATGCTCACCAGCAGCGTGAGATAGAGACCAAGCGTACCCACCCCCACCCACAGCGGTCGATACGGCGCGATGAACGGAATCAGCGCCGCCGCAATCGAAAACGGCAGGTATCGATCACCCAGCAGCACCGCGACATGCAAGAATGTAAATCCAATCGCCAGCAAGGAAATGAATTGGTGCATATCGTACGTGAACGCGCGGTGCAACAGCGGATCGAAGATCTTGCTCGACACCGCCAAGCCCCACGCGGTCGAGAGCCACAGCAAGAAATACGCCATCAGTCCCGCCGCGCGCGTGACATACCAAAGCGCCTGCACAGTGTTCGCCGCGAAGAGCGTATCCAGGAACCACCGGCTGAGCGCAATGAGGGGCGACCCGGGGAACACCGCCGCCAGCGCGACGACGGCTCCAACGATCAGGACGAAAAGCGCCGTCAACAATCCCCAGAAAACCGCCTTAAGCGTATTCGAATCCGACATCCAAGAACTCCTTCGCGTTACTCGAACCCCACAATTGCCCCGCGGCATCCACCGCGATGAAAGCGATGTCGCCGCGTCGCGCGGCGAACCGATCGGCGTCATGCGATCCGGCAATCAGCAACGTCTTGGCGAACACCTCGGCGACTGACGCGTGCGCGGCGATGACGCTGACGCTGAGCCAATCCGATTCCGCCGGCGCGCCGCTGCGCGGATCGATGAGGTGATGGCGCGTCAGACCACCCTGCTGCCAGCGCCGCCGCGTCGTCGAAGACGTGGCAACCGCGCCGGGTGGAACGCGTAGAATCCCCAGCGTCGCGTTCGGATCGCGCGGATCTTCGAGCGTGACGCGCCAATTTAGCTCGCCGGCAGGAATGCCGATCGCGAACAGATCGCCGCCGGCATTCACCGCGCACGCGTCCGCGTAATCGGAAAGAATCTGCGCGGCGCGTTCAGCGATCCAGCCCTTGGCGATGCCGCCCAAGTCGATCCGCATTCCGGATGGAAGCCGCAGCGCGCGCGCGGCATCGTCAAATCCTACCACGCGGAAATCGCCGACGGCGCGTGGCGGGCGCGCGCGCGGTGAAGCGACGCCGCGCGCGCGAATTTCGTCCATGCTTTTATCATAGCCGACATTCTCCAGCGCGTCAAGAACTGCGGGATTGAACAGCCCATCGGTCTCGGCAGCCAGTTCGCGCGCCCGCCGCGCCACGTCGTACAATTCTGCCGACGCGCGGAACCACGCGCCCGCCGACTGATTGAGCCGCGCCAACTCGCTCTGCTCCGAGAACCGCGTCAAGCGCGCCTCTTCCGTCTCGATGAACGCGCGCGCTTGATCGAAGCCGCGCTGAAGCGCGTGCGGCGATCCCTCCGCGGCGATGAGAATTTCGGTATTCATCGCGCGGAATTCCGAGTACTCCATTACGAACCGCGCGTGTGCAGACGCGGCAGCGCGGCTTGAGAGAATTGCGGCATCGGCGGCAACGCCTGCAAGCCAGCGGACGAATTATCGCCGGTAAAGTCCAGCGGCGGAAGCGTCGGCAGCGGCGCGGGCGCGACATCGACGGACTGGGATGGCGACGCGACCGGCTTGCCCGCGTGCGCGACGAGCGCCCATCCGCCGAAGAAGCCGCCCAGACTGCCGATGACGATCAGCATTCGCAAACTATATTGGTAGAACTTCATCTATTCGCCTCCTCGCAGCAGAATCGTTCCATCGCTTTGAATGCGAATGATCCCGCGGCGCTGCAATTCGTTCAGCACCGCCTGCAGCTGCTGCGCTTGCGTGGTGACTTGATTCAACTGCGATTGATATTGCTTTTCGCGACTCTGGTATTGCGTGATCAGGTTGTTCAGCTGTGTGATCTGCGCCTGATATTGTTTCTCGCGATTTTGATATTGACCGATCAGATCGTTCGCCGAACTGGACGACGGCGGCGCGTCCGCCGCGCTGACTGCCGGCGCGGAGCTCGCCGGCGAATCGCTGACCGGCACGCTATTTGGATTGAACGCCGCGCTGACGCCGATCGCGAGCATACCAAATCCAACCAAGCCGGTGACAATCGCCGCCGCGATGAGCGCTTGAATTCGTTTCATAGGTTCTCCCTTTCCCGTTACGATAGTCTGGGCGGCTAAGAATCGCGTTAATCCGAGATTAAGGTCTTCTCATCCAGACGCGCCCGCCAACTTCTTGCGCCTCGAACTTGTTGTGGTATAATCCACTCGTTATGCAACGCGAGACGCGAGCCGACCTCGCTTACTACACTTTCGATTCACTGCGCGATGCGGGCGCGCTGGTTCACGCGATCTCGACGCGGCACGGCGGCGTCAGCCCCGCGCCGTTCAACACGCTCAACCTGAGCCACGCCGCCGGTGACGATAAAGCAAACGTCGCGGCGAACATTCAACGCTTGCACGACGCGCTGGGTCTCGCCACGACAACGACGATCTCGGCGAGCCAAGCGCAAGCCGACCGCGTCGCGGTGGTTGGCGCGGCGCAACGCGGCGCGATCATCCGCGATGTCGATGCGCTGCTGACGAACGCGCCGGGCGCGCCGCTGATGCTGCGTTACGCGGACTGCGTACCGATTTTCTTTTTCGATCCCGCGCACCGCGCGATTGGCGTCGCGCACGCCGGCTGGCGCGGCGCCGTCGCCCAGATCGCGACGAAAGCCGCGCGCGCGATGTTCGATGCGTTCGACACGCGCCCACGCGACTTGATCGCCTGCATCGCGCCGTCGATCGGACCATGCTGCTACCGCATCGGCGCGGACGTGATCGCACAAGTACGCGCCGCGTTCGACCACGCCGACGAATTGCTGATCGTGCAAGCCGATGGCGCCATCCATTTCGATTTGTGGCAGGCGAACGCACGGCAGCTCCGCGCCCTCGGCATAGAGCAAATCGAGATCGCACAGATTTGCACCGCGCATCATACCGACGACTTTTATTCGTGGCGCGCGGAGAACGCCAAGACCGGACGCTTCGGCGCGGTCATCGCGCTCAAGTGATTGCCCGCGAATCGACGCGGATGGAATTGGCGCAGATTCGCGTGATGCGCGGGCAATTCTGAGAACGGCAGACAATGAACAACCTTGAGCAAAACCTTCGTCTGGTCGACCAACGTATCGCGGACGCCGCCACGCGCGCGGGACGCGATCCGCGCGAGATCACGCTCGTCGCGGTCAGCAAAACATTTCCAGCGGACGCCGTCGTCGCCGCGCACGCGCTGGGCGTCCGGCACTTTGGCGAGAACCGCGTCGAAGAAGCCGGCGAAAAAATTCCGCTTGTATTGCGCCAACTACCGAACCACCCAACTACCGAACCACCCAACATCACATGGCACTTGATCGGTCATCTGCAGAGCCGCAAAGTCAAAGACGCGGCGGCGCTCTTCGATGTCGTCCAGTCAGTCGACAGCGCCGCGCTCGCCCGGCGGCTGAGCGACCGCGCGGCGGCGCTTGGCAAGACACTCGCGATCTTGATCGAAGTCAACGTCTCCGGCGAGGCGAGCAAATCCGGCTTTGCGCCCGCGCCGCGCGACGCGTTCTTCGATGCCGTCCGCGACATTCTCACGCTCCCGCGTCTTGACGCGCAGGGACTGATGACCGTCGCGCCGATCGGGGCGCATGCGGACGACGCGCGTCCGCGCGCTGCGTTTCGCGCGCTGCGTGAACTGCGCGACGAATTACGGGCGCGTTTTCCCGATCGCGCGTGGAAGGATTTGTCGATGGGAATGAGCGACGATTTTCAAGCCGCGATTGCCGAGGGCGCAACCATCGTCCGCATCGGGCGCGCAATCTTTGGAGAAAGGAAATAAGCATGGCTTTCCTGGTTACTTTCTTGGACTTGTTCTTCACGATTATGGGGTTTGCGATCATTCTGCGCGCACTCGTCTCGTGGGTTCCGATCAATCCGGATAATCCACTCCTCCAAATCCTCTACCAAATCACCGAGCCGCTCCTCGCCCCGCTGCGCCGCGTCATTCCGCCGATCGGCGGAATGATGGACATTACTCCGATTGTCGCACTGATCCTGCTCCAAGTTCTCCAAGCGATTGTCGACAACGCGCTCAGCATCTATCGATGACCATGCGCGAATTGGCGTCGCTCCACGCGCTGGTCATCGATGTCGATGGCGTACTGTGGCACGGTGACCGCGACTTGCCCGGCGTGCCGGCGTTCTTCGATTTCCTGCGCGCGCGGCAGATCGCGTTCATCATCGCGACGAACAACTCCGCGCGCCCGGCATCGGAGATCGTGGAGCGATTGACCGCTCTGGGCGTAAAAGTTGCCGCGACGAACGTGCTGACCTCGGCTCAGGCGACCGCGCGCTATATGCCGCGCCTCGCGCCGCGCGGCGCGCGCGTCTTTGCGATCGGCGGGGATGGGCTGAGGGATGAACTGACGCGCGCGGGGTATACGCTGGTCGATGAGAACGCCGACCTCGTCGTCGTCGGGATCGACTGGACGCTGACGTACGAAAAACTAAAGCGCGCCACGCTCGAAATCCGCCGTGGCGCGCAATTCATCGGCACGAACGCCGATACAACTTATCCCGGCGCGGAAGGCATCATCCCCGGCGCGGGGGCGATCCTCGCCGCGTTGCAAGCCGCGACCGATGTCCCGCCGCTGGTGATCGGCAAACCCGAGCGCGCCATGTTCGATATCGCGCTGGAACAGATGGGCGTCGCGCGCGAGGCAACCGCGATGCTGGGAGATCGATTGGATACCGACATCGAAGGCGCGGCGCGCGCGGGATTGAAATCGATCCTGGTGATGACCGGCGTTACCACCCGCGCGGCGTTGGCGCTCGCAGCGATCCAACCCGATTTTTATTTCGACAATCTCGACCGTCTGCGCGAAGAATGGCAGCGCGCCTATTGACTTTCGCTGGTAGGTTGAGTATACTTTAATCTGCTCTGCTCCAGAGAGTGTAACGAGGTCAATCCAATGTTTCCGTTTGGTTTTTACTTCGACCCGATGTATTTTGTGTTCGCGTTGCCCGCGCTGGCGCTGGCAATGTTCGCGCAATGGAAAGTAAAATCGGCGTACGCCAAATACACCAAGGTCCGCAACGCCAAGAACCTGACCGGCGTCCAGGTGGCGCAATATCTGCTGCGCGCGAATGGGCTGAACTTGAATGTGCAAGGGACGCCGGGTGACTTGACCGATCACTACGATCCGCGCGACAAGACGCTCTATCTTTCCGCGGGCGTGGCGCAAACGCCTTCGGTTGCCGCGCTCAGCATCGTCGCGCACGAGGTTGGGCACGCGGTCCAGGACGCGCAAGGGTATGCGCCAATGAAACTCCGCGCCGCGCTCGTCGCGCCCGCGCAGATCGGTCCGTGGCTCGGCTATGTGCTTTTCATCATCGGCATCTTCATCAACTTTTCCGGGCTGGTGTGGGTGGGCATCGCATTTTTCTCTGCGAGTCTGCTCTTCGCGGTTGCCACGCTGCCGGTGGAATTCAACGCGAGCGATCGCGCGCTGGTGATGCTACGTTCCAGCGCGCTCGTGGGTCCCGGTGAAGTGACTGCCGCGCAAGCGGTGCTGACCGCCGCCGCGCTGACCTATGTTGCCGCCGCGGCGCAAGCGCTCTCTTCATTGTTGTACTATGTTTTTATCGCGCTGAACATGACCGGTCGGCGGCGCAATTAGTCTGCTTGGGAGTTGGAGGGTTGAGCGCGCGGATTCCAATTTCCGGCGTCCGATCTCCAGCAACGATGCTTGATCTTCTGAACCTTACCAACGCGCAGATGCGCGAATTGTTTGCCGAATGGAACGAGCCGCCGTACCGCGCCGCGCAAGTCGACCGCTGGACCTATCGCGAACTCGCGACCGGCTTTGAGGTGATGACCGACCTGCCGCGTGGTTTGCGCGAACGGCTGACTGAATCTGCGCGCATCGGCGCGCCGCCCGTGATTTCGGAAACATCATCTGCCGACCAGCTCACGCGCAAAGTGCTGCTGCGCCTTGACGACGGGCAGACGATCGAAACGGTGCTGATGTTGTATCCCGATGCGCCAGGCAGTCCGGAACTGGAAGAGCCGCGCGGCGTGAAACGCAGCACCGTCTGCATCTCGACCCAAGTCGGCTGCCCGATTGGCTGCCCGTTCTGCGCGACCGGGCAAGCCGGCTACATCCGGAATCTCACGCCGGGGGAAATCGTCGCGCAGGTGCTGCACTTTGCGCGCGTCGCGTCGCCCGTAACCAACGTCGTCATTATGGGCATGGGCGAGCCATTCATAAAGTTCGATGTGACGTGGCAGGCGATTGAAGCGCTAACCGACCCGGCGCGATTTGCCCTCGGCGCGCGGCGCATCACGGTTTCAACATCGGGCGAGATTCCCGGCATCGAGCGACTCGCGCGCGAACCGCAGCAGATCAATCTCGCGATCTCGCTCCACGCGCCGGACGACCAACTTCGCGACGTGCTCGTGCCGCTCAACCGCAAGTATCCGCTGAAAGACCTGCTGCGCGCGGCGCGCGCGTACGCGGCACAAACGCGGCGGCGCGTCACGTTCGAGTACGCGCTGATGGACGGCGTGAACGATAATCTCGATCAGGCGCGCGCGTTGGCGCAAATGCTGCGCGGCTGGCTGTGTCACGCCAATCTGATCCCGCTCAACCCGACGGCTGGATCGCCCTACGGACGGACGCCGTACGAACGCGTCAAAGCGTTCGAGCAAGTTCTGCGCGACGCCGGCATCCCGACGACGCTGCGGGTGGAAAAGGGAATCGAGATCGCGGCGGGGTGCGGGCAGTTGAGACAAAGCGTGAATGATCCAA
>JBBIJS010000062.1:0-12839 GCA_037445855.1 Chloroflexota bacterium
CTGTGGCGAAGTGCGCCACAGCCATGCGCCACAGTCATGCCAGGGTAACGCCGTCTATGTCACGGAAATCGCTTGGTTTTGGCGCCGCCGCGCTAGAGAGCGCTGGCTCCTCGCCCAAATTGTGATGTACTGAGACAAGGAAACACCGCACACAACAGGTCTCCCGGTTTACACGGATACCAGTCTACTTGTCTACTGGCTTGCTATTTCTTGTCCCACGAAAACTTGCGCGTGAAAATCGGAATTTTTTTCACGTCCGCGATAGTCAACGTGCGCTCGCCTTCAAACGAATCGTACCAAGCCGCGCCCTCCAGTTGCCCCGCCAGAATCCACGGACAGAACGCAAACAGGTAATCCGGCAGCGGTTGACCATCCGATACTTTGCCGGTGCGGAACCAGTTGAATAACTCAACGTTGTACTGCGCGAGTAACGCGTCATCGATCATCGGGAAACGATTGTCATCGGTGGCTTTGTATTTCCAGCCCCCTTCGCCCACAATAAAGGGCGGGATGAACCCCAACTCTTGTTGGAACACGTCGACGTAGTAGCGGTACCCGAGCACACCATTTTCATCCTCGGTGTAGCTGGGCGGATGATTGAGCGCGTAGGAATGGGGCACGAAAAACATCCGCCCGAAAATCCGATCGCCCTTCTCGGCTTTGATCTCCTGAATCACCGCGCGCGCCCACTCCGGATCAAGCACCTGCAGCCCAACGTAGCCGCCGGCGTTGTACACATCTTTCGCGGTCTGAACGAAATTCGAAACCCACTGCGCTTCATTGACATCGCGGCCATCCCATTCCGCGCCGCTGTCCGGCTCATTGTAGAGCTGAAAGTACGGCGGCAGTCCCACATCCTTCAGGATTTGGATCTCTTGACTCCAATCGTAATGCCGCTGATACGCGCGCATCGAAAAGCGCCAGATCGGCACGATCCCCGCCGCTTTGAATTGCGGCGCGGCAAGCTTCATTTGGTTTACGTCGGAATAAAGCGCGAGCACCCAGCGCATCTGCAAATCTTTCATCCGCGGAATCTGAATCTCAAAATCGCGCGGCGTATAGTAGCCGGTGGGCAAAAAGTGGATGCAGCGACCATTGTCATTTGCCGGGCGCGGCCAATCGCGCAGCGTCAGCGCCGGCAGGTCGGTCCGCACGGGCAGCACCGGCGCGGGCGTGTTCGATGGAGCCGCCGTTTGCGGCGCAGCGGGCGATGCGGTCGGTGTAACTGGCGCGGTCGCTGACACCGCAGCGGTCGGAGCGATTGCCGTGACGCTCGCCGGCGGGTTTGCCAGCGCGACCTGGGTCGGCGTTTGCGTTTCCGCGCCGCCGACGATGCCCTGAAGCACGGTCTGCGGCGAACACGCGAGCAGCGCGACAATCACCAGCGCGATAACAAGCGCGGCGATGTTTTTTCGTTCCTTCATTCACGCCTCTCTTTCCAGCCGTCATTATAGCCGCGTTCGCGAATCCAGACAATGAACGGCAATCCGCGCGGCGCAGATGTGGTATAATAGCCCTCGTTATGCCAGACAAGGATTACTCCCGCCGCGACGTGACCGACAAGCTCGGCATCCAAGCCGGCGTCGCTGTCCGCGTTATCGGTCGCGGCGACGCGGAGTTGCTCGCACGCGTACGCGCGAAGGCGGGCTGCCCTCTGATCGACGCGCGCAAACGCGCGGATGTGATTCTCTATTGGCCCCGCACCGCTGAAGAGATCGCGCCGACGCTGCATGAATTGCGCGAAGCGATCCAGCCCGCCGGCGGCATCTGGGTCATCACCGCCAAGCGCGACCGGACGAGCGCAAGTGGGATGGCGTACCTGAAGCAAGACGAAGTGATCCCGTTCGGTCTCGCTGCCGGGCTGGTGGACAACAAGATTTGCTCGCTCTCGCAAAACGAAAGCGCGGTGCGCTTTGTGATTCGCAAGAAAGATCGGGTGCTCAAATCATGAGTGAAATTCATCTCGGCACGCAGGGCTGGTCGTACAAAAGTTGGGTCGGCAATTTCTATCCTGCGAATACGGTGCCCACCGATTTCTTGAAAGAGTATGTGAAAGAGTTCCACGCCGTCGAGGTCGACAGCACGTTCTACGGCATGCCGCGCCCGCAGACCATCGAGCAGTGGCGCGCGATCACGCCGGACGATTTTCGCTTCGCCGCGAAATTCCCTCAAGCGATCACGCACGAGAAGATGCTCAAGAACGCGCTGCCGGAGACGCTGCAATTTCTCGACGCGATGGCGCGGCTGGGCGACAAACTCGGACCGCTGGTGCTGCAATTTCCCTACCAATTCAAGCCCGATCAGCAATCGACGCTCGCCGATTTCCTCGCCGCGCTGCCGCGCGAGTTTCGCTACGCGGTGGAGGTGCGGCACCGCGGCTGGCTGACCGATGCTTTTTTCGAACTGCTGACGCAGCATCACGTCGCGCTGGCGCTCGCGGATTACGCGTACATGCCCAAGCTCGATCGCGCGACCACCGATTTCGTTTATATCCGCTGGCTCGGCAACCGCAAGGACATTCCGGACGATCACTACGAAGCCGTCCGCATCCAGCGCGACGCGGAGCTGGATCGGTGGAGCGATTTGATTTCTCAGTTACTTGAAAAAGGGGTCACGGTGTGGGGCTTTGCCAACAACCACTACCAGGGTCACTCGCCCGCGACCGTTCGATCGATCCTGGAACGGATCAATCGTTGAAATCGCACTGAATCAGGAGTTCACATGGCAATCAAAGGACAACTCATCGCCGAGGGCGCGTACGCTTTCCAGCGCGGTGACGTATCACTCGGTCACGCGACCTGGCAATTCTCAAAACTCGCGCACGGCGGCTTGCTGTTTGACTCGCAGGTGACGCTCACGCACGCGCCGCCCTCGACGCACCATTTCACCTACGAGGTCACCCAACATTGGTTGCCGGAAATGTTTACAATCCGTGTCGACGCGGACGGCAAAACGTACACGAGCGAGCAGCGCGCGGCGGGAACCCAATGGAATGCGCGGGTCGAGCCGCGCGGCGAACCCGCGCGCGAATATGCGGTTGAGTTTAGCCCGCAACACGAAGTGACGTTCGATTCACCCCTGTTTGCCACCGTGTCGCTGGTGCGACTGCATTTGCCGGTCGGTCAATCGCGCGAGGTCGCCGCGGTCAGCATCGATTTCGGAACGCTCGAACCGCGCGCGGTCAAGCTGACCTTCGCGTGCGTCGCGGAAGAAAAGACCGCGGTGCCGGCGGGCAACTTCTCCGCACAGCATTACACCGCCAAGACCAGCGGCGCGGAAGGCGCGGACAACATCTGGACGGATCGAAACGGGATCGTTTTGCGGTTTCAAGCCGCGAATGGCGATGTGGCGAACCTGACGCGCTATCGGCGCATCGAACGTCGGTAGCAGATTGGACGTGGCAGCGTGAAAGACAGCGACATTGGCATTGCCATCGAAACGTTGCGCAGCGTCACGGGAGATTGGACGTCGCCGTACGTGACGGAACTCGCGCGGCAGCTGAATGATCCTTTCCGCGTGTTGATCTCGACGATGCTGAGTCTGCGCACCAAAGACGCCGTCACCGCGGTCGCGTCGCGGCGATTGTTCGAGCTTGCCAACACGCCGGCGGTGATGGTCAAGCTGACGCCGCACGAAATCGAGCAGGCGATCTATCCGGTCGGTTTCTATCGCACCAAAGCGCGTAACATCTTGACCGTCTGCCGCGAGTTGATCGAGCGCTACGCGGGGAGCGTGCCGGAGGAGATCGATACGCTCGTCGCGCTGCCGGGCGTCGGGCGGAAGACGGCGAACCTAGTCGTGACGCTGGGTTTCGGCAAGCCCGGCATTTGCGTGGACACGCACGTCCATCGCATCACCAATCGGTGGGGCTATGTCGCGACGAAGACGCCGGAGCAAACAGAGATCGCGCTGCGCGAGAAATTGCCGCACGAGTACTGGATCGAAATCAACGACGAGCTCGTGTCGTTCGGTCAACACCTCTGCCATCCCACTTCGCCGCGCTGTTCGATCTGTCCGATCACGCAGTACTGTGACCGCGTCGGCGTCAAGCACAGCCGCTAATGGGTATGGGAGATGAATAAGGAAGTAGGGAAGTAAAGTTGCCAAAGCCGCAAAAGATCTTGGTCGACATTGAAAACAAATTGGTTCAGATCAATTGGCAGGACGGTCACGAAAGCGTCTACAACCTGACTTTTCTGCGCCGCGCGTGTCCGTGCGCGGAATGTCAGCCATGGAAAGAAGGCGTCGGCACGCCAGGCGAATCGCCCGAGTCCGTGCTAAAAGCGACTGGCGATTTAAAAGCGGTCAGCGATGTGTCTGCCGTCGGCGGTTACGCGATCCAGTTTCAGTGGGCGGACGGACATTCATACGGCATCTACAACTGGGACTATTTGCGCGACCTGTGCCCGTGCGATGAGGACACGGCGAAGCGCAGACAGAGCCGCGGCTAGACCACGGCTGGAGCATCGATGACGCCTTTGCCTTTAGCCAACAGCATCGACCGACTCATCTTCTGGATTGCGTTTGCCATCTGGGTGGCGCCGGAATGGATCGGCGCGATGTATCAGCGCGCGCACGCCGATGCTCAAATCCAAGATCGCGGCTCACAAGTGGTGTTGCTGGCAGGATTGTGGCTCGGCATCGGGCTCAATTTTTCGCTGCCGGCTTATCTTCCCGCCGCAACGATTACCTGGCATCGCACGTTTCTTTTTTTCATCGGTATCGCGTTGATGCTGGCAGGCGTGGCGCTGCGCTGGTACGCCATCCGCGCCCTCGGACGATATTTTACGCGCGAGGTCGCCGTGCAGCCGGGTCACCAAGTGATTCAAGCCGGACCGTATCGCTATATCCGTCACCCTTCCTACAGCGGAGCGCTCTTGACGATGGTGGGCTTGGGCTTGACGATGACGAACTGGGCAGCGCTTGCGGCGCTCCTCGTTTGCGCGCTCATCGGTTACGCGTACCGCGTATCCGTCGAAGAGCGCGCCCTGCGCGAAAAGATCGGCGCGCCGTACATTGACTACATGCGGCGCACGCGCCGATTTATTCCGTTTCTGTTCTAGGTCGGGGGACCATGCTCAAGAAACTCTTCTTCGATTTTCAGTACCGTTTTTCCAAACCGCCGTGGGATTCCGGCGTCACACCGCCGGAAGTTGCCGCGCTGATCGAAAGCGCCAGCGTCAAGGGGCGCGCGCTCGACCTCGGCTGCGGCACCGGCACGAATTCGATTTATCTCGCGCAGCACAGCTTGTCCGTCGTCGCCGTCGATTTCTCGCCGAAAGCGATTGCGATCGCGCGCGACAAAGCGCGCCGCGCCGGCGTCGCCATCGAGTTTCACGTCGCGGATGTCACGCGGCTTGACTTTTTGCGCGAGCCATTCGACTATGTCCTTGACCTCGGTTGCTTTCACGCGATCGACGAAACCGGACGCGCACGCTATGCCGAGCAACTGGCGCGCCTCACGCGTCCCGGCAGCGTGTTCATGCTGTACGCGTTCAGTCCGCGTCCGGCAGACGCGCCGAGCCACGGCGTTCAACTTCGCAGCGCCGGGGTGACGCCAGAACAAGCGCAGCAAACCTTTGCGTCGCATTTTATCGCGGAGCGTATCGAGCGCGGCGCGGATCGCGGCGCACGGGTGAGCGCGTGGTATTGGTTCAAGCGGCAGTGAGCAGTGATAGTAATCAGAAGTGGATGGACAACATGGATTTAGAATTGAAAGGTAAAGTCGCGCTCGTCGCGGGCGCGAGCAAGGGGCTGGGTAAAGCGGTCGCGCTGGGGCTGGCGCGCGAGGGCGCGCTCGTCGCGCTCTTGTCACGCGATGCGGCGCGCATCGAGGCGGCGGCAAAAGAAATCCGCGACGCGACCGGCGCGCAAGCGCTGGCTCTTGTCGCGGACGTGTCGCGCGCGGCGGACATTCAGCGCGCCGTGGACGCGACGGTAAAACAATTCGGAACGATTCACGTTCTCGTCACGAACGCCGGCGGTCCGCCGCCCGGCGAGTTCGTCCACCTCACGGATGAGCAGTGGCAGAGCGCGGTCGACGCTACGCTGATGAGCGCGGTGCGCCTCTCGCGCGCGGTGATCCCCTTCATGCAAAAGCAAAAGTGGGGGCGCATCCTCCACCTGGGCTCGCTGACCATCAAGCAGCCCTACGCCGATCTCATGCTGTCGAACTCGATCCGCGCGGCAGTGGTCGGTCTCGCCAAGACGCAATCGAACGAATTGGCGAAAGACGGCATCCTCGTCAACACTGTTTCGCCCGGCATCATCGAGACCGACCGCGTGGCGCAATTGATGGAGAGCCGCGCTAAACGCAACAGCACAACCGCACGCGAAGAGTACACGCGATCGGAAAAGAACGTGCCGCTCGGACGCGTCGGGCAGCCGGAGGAATTTGCGAATGTCGTCGTCTTTCTCGCGTCGGAGCGCGCCGCGTTCGTGACGGGCACGCACATCATCGTGGACGGCGGCGAAACGCACACGCCGTTTTGATCGCGCCGCCGTGGAATCTTCCAGAACAGAAACGCGGACGAGAGATCTTCTCGTCCGCGTTTGCGTAGCGGCGCATCATCGACCGATTGCTCTATGGGTTGTCAGCCACCGGCGTGGCAATCACGAACAATCTTCCCCACGAGGGGTTTCCATTTGCCGTGATACACGTCTGGAACACGACTCTGTTCCCCGCGCCAAAGAGCTGTTCGAAGACTCGGGCGCTCGAAAGCGAGACCCCGCCATGGTCGAGATCGCCAAAATCGGAATAGGGATTGTCTGGATCGAGCGCCTGAAAATGCCGAATCTCCGAGACCGCGTATCGGCGAATCGTTCCATCGCCATACACCAGGTCCACTTCCTGCCCGTTAGCCAAATCGAAGAATTTGGAACCCGCGAGATGATTGTGCGCCAACAATCCGATCGTGCCATAGTCGGTGGCGAGGAGGGATTGCGTGGCGGTATTGTATTCTTCCGAAACAAAGACGGGCGCATCCGCCGGCTGCTGCTCGACTCGAAGCGCGAGCACATTGCAGACAAACACGCCCGTGACGGTGGGTGGGTCCGCGCGCCGGGTTGAAGCAACAAACTCAGCGAGACTTGGCTTGGAATGTCTTCGGGAGGCGATCACGCTGCCTGGCTCGGCAAGTGGCGTCCAACACGCTGCGCCTAAACTGTGCCGGCGAGCCAAGCGGCTGAAGAAGGAGACTTTGATCGGCGACGCGGCGGAAGCACTGGGCGACTCGAGGAGTGAGAAGGCGATCGCGCCGAGGAGAACGGATAAAGAAAATAATAGGAAACGCTTGTGCACACGCACCTTCCAATTTGTGTGTCTCTCGCTAAGAGACAGGCAGCTGGAAGATGCCTAGTCTCCGTTCGGCAGCCCGGCAGCCATAGCCCTCATGACTTTAGGTCCGCGGCTTTGCGCCTCCAGCTTTTGCTGGATTTGCCGTTTTCGCGAAGAGCGTTTTTGACTACTGCCTTTCGGCATTATACTCAAACAATCACATTTTCACAAATCCCGAATCACCTCGATTGACAAATCAGTCACAAACCGATGGGCTTGTCGCTGATCCTACGGCGCAAAAAAATTCCAGGCACCCAATTCGCCTGGAGACTCTTTCGACATTATCATTTTGGACGTGACAGGCAGAATCCGAGATTCCCTGCCTGTCCGTCTCATTCCCCGTACTATTCAACGTCGCGTCATTGGATCGTCAGCAGCACGGGCGCATCGTTGGCGCTATCGTTGATCACCCGCGCATAGTACGTTCCACTGGCGCCAAACGCGCCGACCCAAGTCAGGTCATCGGTCGCGCAGAGTCCCGTCGAGCACACCACTCTTTCGACGGTACCGATGCCGATGGGCTTGTTGGTCCACCAGCTGCCCAGGATCTCGGGCGAGTAGACCTCGAATTCCAGTCCACTCTTGGCGCCGTACACCAGCCGGATCGTTTTGACATCGGTCGCCGAGTAGTCGAAGCGATACCACAACGCGCTTTGGGCTGCGACGGTTTGCGGCTTGCCGTCAAAGATTACGGACTTGGCAGGATCATCCATCGTCGCTGTGGATTTTGCAACGGCGCTGACGCCAGTCACCGCGATGGGCGCCGAGGTGATGCCGTTGCCTTGAATCGAAAGCAGCGCGGTGGTCGCAAAGGGATTGGTGTTCAGCACGCGCACGTAGTACGCGCCGCCAGCGCCGAGAGCGCCGTACCAAACCAGGTCGTCACCTGACGGCATGCCTCTGCCAATGACCGGCTTGAGTCCGCCGTCGGCGTAGGCATTCATATCCATCGGCTCGTAGAGCTCGAAGCCGACCCCGCTCGCGTTGCCGTAGAGCAATTTGAGGGTGGTCATTTGCGGTCTGCCGGAGCTGCTCAGGTTGTAATCGAAGCGATACCACAGACTGCCATTCGCGGCGATCGGGTGCGCTTGACCATCAATGTAGGACGCGCCGCCGGGGTTTGCATTGGTGACGAGAACTGGTTCCTCGGCTGCCGCTGCCATCGCGCTCAGCCCCAACAGGAAAGCGAGTACAACGAGCATCAAACTGAATGTTTTTAGCGTTTTCACGATTCCTCCTCCTGAGGTACATGTTTTCTCGGTTCCATCAACTGCGAGTCAATCGATAGTCTCTCGATCTGTTCTGCCTCCTTTCAAACAAAACGCCACTAGAGCAATCTCAATTGCTTTCGCGGCGTTCCGTAGCCCATCCGACCGGCGCAAGTCACCCCGCGGCAGTTCGTCGTGCCGTGAGTTGCGTGGGATGTCACGCAGAAGATGACGTGTTACGCTGCTGATTCTACAGCAGCACCGTGAAAAAAACGTGAAAACCTATATGCCTCTCCCCCATCGCTTACGCCGCTTTGCCGAAAACAAGAAATCCCCAGGCGCGCTCGCGCCTGGGGAAAAGATGTTGAACTGCGCTCAATCACCCATCACTGGATGGTCAGCGCCGCGGGGAGAGCATTGGTGTTGTCGTTGATCACCCGCACGTAGTACGTGCCGCTGGCGCCAAATGCGCCCGACCAGGTTAGATCGGCAGACTGTACCATGCCGTTTTCGCTTGCGACCATCGGGGTGGTGCCGACACCCGTCGGCGCGTTCTGCCACCAGTTGTTCAGGATATCGGGCGAGTAAACTTCAAAGCGCAAACCGCTCGCGGCTCCGTTGAGCAAGGTGATGGTTTGCACCGGGCGCGCGCCCGTGTCGGTGTTGATGGCATAGTTGAAGCTGAACCACATCGCCGAATTTGCTGGGATGCTTTGCGGCGTGCCGTTGATCGCCACGGCTTTATTCGGATCATCCGTGTTTGGGACGGGCTGCGCGGCATTCGCGCTGGGTCCGGTCACCGCGATCGGCGCGAGCGAGACACCGCTCCCCGATATGGTGAGTTGCGCGTTCATCGGCGTGGAGTTGGGATTGTTGACCTGCACGTAATACGCGCCGCTGGCGCCAAACGCGCCCGACCACATCAAATCGGTGGATTGAACGATGCCGCTGTCGCTCGCGACGTTAAAGGTGTTACCGCGGCCGACGGGTGTGTTATCCGCCATGTCGGTCACCATATCCGGCGTCCACACGTCAAAGGTCAAACCGGTGACGTTTCCGTCGAGCAGCGTGATGGTAGTCGTCGGGCGCGTATCGCCGATGGTGTAGTCGAAGCGATACAACGCACTGGAATTGGGCTGGATGGTGTGCGCCTGGCTATCGATATAGGGTGCGTTGACCGGGGCAGCGTAAGCCACCGGACCATCCGCGGCAACGGTCATCGCGCCGAAGCCGGCGAGCAGAGCCACCACGACCAGGACCAAACCTACGATTCGAAGCGCTTTCATTTTATCTCCTTGACTTCCGTGCTTTCCCATTTTACGCAGTTGGGATTCTCGTCGAAACGCAGAGTGGCGAGTGAATGCGTAAGGTGAGACGTGCCTTTGGATCAACTTCACTCGAACTGTCTGAATCTACCGATCCTCACTTTCTGGCGGAGCACCAACGAATCCCAGTCTCGCCTCGTTGCGATTCCGGCAACACGGCGAGTATTGCACTATCAGTTTAGAGGCAAGTGAAAACTTGCTGAAAGAATTCTAAAGCGGCAACGACGAGATAAGTGAAACTAATCGGCAACCCTAGCCGTGTTATATGGACGAACAGAAAAGCGCGGGCGAATTATATCGCCCGCGCTTTATGTACAATTTCCGCTTCGCTATTTGTTGAACAAGTCCTGCATCACTTCAATCGATTCGATCAGCACTTCCGGCGCGACGGTGAACGCAAAGCGCACGTAACCCTCGCCGGCAGGACCGAACGCGATGCCGGGCGACGAGCCGATGCCAGCTTGATCGATCAAGTAGTTGGTCATCGCCCACGAGTCGTTCGCGCCGTTGTAGCCGGTCCATTGATCCGAAATCTTCGCCCACGCGTAAAACGCGCCCTGCGGCTTGAACGTGTCAAACACTTTGATCGATCTCAAGCCCTCGAAGAAAATGTCGCGCCGCTTGCCGAGTTCCGTCATCATCTGCCGCGTCAGGTCTTGCGGTCCGGTCAGCGCGGCAATACCGCCCCACTGCGTGATCGAGGGGACGCCGTTGGTGGTCAGACGCAGCAGCTTGCGAAAGCGCTCGACTAGCACATCGTCGTTGCTCGCGAGATAGCCGAGGCGCAAGCCGGTCATCGCGTAGGATTTGGAAAGGGTAAAGCAGGTGATCGTGCGGTCTGCCATTCCCGGCAGCGAACCGATGCTGACGTGCTTGAGTCCATCGAAGATGACGTGCTCGTACGCCTCGTCGCTCACCACGTAGAGATTGTGCCGGATGGCGATGTCGGCGATCTGGCGCAGCGTCGCCTCGGAGACGACCACGCCGACCGGGTTGTGCGGCGTGTTGATGTAGATGGCTTTGGTGCGCGGCGTGACCGCCTTTTCGATTTCGGCGGGATCGTACAGGAAATTGCGTTCCGGGCGGAGCGTGATCGGCGCCGGCACGCCGCCAGGGCGGCGGATCAATTCTGCGATCTCGCTCCACATCGGATTGGGCAGGATCACTTCGTCGCCGGGGTTGAGCAGCGCGCTAAAGCTCATATACAATCCGTGCATACCGCCGATGGTGACCATCACGTGGTCGGTGTCGCGAATCGGCAGATGATTTTCCTCGCGCATCTTTTTCAGCATGGCTGCCAGCAGCGCGGGCAGACCGGTGGATGGCGGGTAATGCGTCTTGCCGGATTCCAGCGCGTCGATGATCGCCTTGCGGATGTGCGGCGGCGTATCGAACGACGTGTCGCCGACTTCCAGGCGATACACCTTGCGCCCGGCGGCTTGCTGCGCCATCATCTTGTCGCGCACGATGACGAGCGCGCCCAGCGTGACTTGATCGAGAACGTGTTCAGCCATAAGACTCCTTTGAAAATGGGACACTGACCAACACTGACGAACACAGATCAGAAACCAAGAATGTGTTTTGATCGGTATCCAGTCGATTTTCCCCAGCCGGAATTGCGCCGATTCTACCAGACAACCGCAAAAAAGCAAATTCCCGCTGCGCGTGGGCGAGCAGACAAATCAGTTTCACCGCAGAGACGCAGAGGCAGCCGAGGAGAAACAGGGAAACTCTGCGTGCGCCGCGCCTCTACGGTGAGTTATGGTGGTTGCCGCCGAGCGTGTTTTGAAAATGCGCGAGAAGAAAGATAGAATGGGATTGTAATCTTTGTCCGTGCAAATGACCTGATGCAGTACGCTTCGGAGAGGAAGGTACAGATGGTCGCGTTGCGGGCTGGGCAAAGTAATGCTGCGAGTCAGCAAGCGCCTGTGGCTTGACGCGTCTATTTGTGCGTCGGCGGCAGGCGTTTGTGGTTTCGCGCAACACAAGGGAGGCAGAAATCCAAGAGACGAGCCACTAAATCACCGAAATGGTTAGACGACACGAGCGTTGCGGGTATCCGGGGAAATCACGCTTGATTTTCCGTGATAACCGTCAACGTTCGTTGCGTGGAATGAGAGTTACCTGCCATGCCCTTGAAATCGAGAGTCATTACCATTCCAAGTTTCGCGTTGAATTCGACAAGGTAGAAAATGACACCAGACGAATTACGCTCGCTAATAGCACAGCCTGAATCAGACGTACTTGAGTTCAAGACACGCCTTGCAGACGCTCGCACACTCGCGCTACATATTTCCGCATTCGCGAATACAAAAGGCGGCACTCTAATCGTCGGAGTAAAAGAGGGTGGGTCATTGTATGGGGTACAGGAACCAACGCGCCTCCAGAAACTAATTGAGGATGTCGCAAATAGAATCTCGCCGCCAATCAATGTCGAATCCGATGCTGTAACTCTAGACGGAAAATCAATTCTGGTGGTCAAGATTCCACACGGAGTTCGCCCGCCATACTTCGCAGACGGTCAGGCTTTCCGACGAAAAGGCGACCAGGTCACAATGCTTTCTGCGGACGAACTTTATGGGTCTGTTCAGCAGACCTCGAAGAGTGTCGAAGATGTTTTGGCAGAAGTGAAACGCCTCTACACGATAATAGAGAATCTGAATCATGCCCTTGACGATTCCAAAAGTTGGAAAAACAAAATATCGGATATGGTATTAGGCGGCATTATTGGCGCAGTGATTTCAATTGTACTCGCCGCATTGTTGAGATTCTGATAGCACGGCAGGTAACACACACACGCCGACAACGGCACGCGGGCGCGTTTTGGCATTGCGAGTTGGCAAGAGTGAACGTTGTTGCCATTTCCTGCGTGCCGCTGCGGGGTGCTGCACGCTACACGTTCCACACCAACAAAGAACCGCCGCTCATCGCGACGGTTGCACAATCTGACCGCTACCTCCCCCGCGCCTT